>NZ_JBEXPH010000054.1:0-45411 GCF_040611955.1 Streptomyces sp. NPDC006510
CCGCCGGTGACGTGACCGGCGGCGTCGCGGTGCTGATGTCGCCCCCGTCGCCGGGCGGCTCGAAGCGGCCCGGCGACGGGGAGGAACCGTTACGGGTGGACGAGAACCTGGGACAGTGCCACGCGTCCGGTGCCCGACGCCACGATCTTCACCGTGCGGGTGCGGCTGTCCAGATCCAGGACGGTCGGACGCAGCGCCTTCCCGCTGACATGGATCGTTCCGTCGTCCGTGACCACATCGAAGTCGGCGGTCGTGGAGGAGGAGTTGTTCCAGATCTCGATCTGGCGGATCCGCTGCTCGCCGCCCAGGTCGACCTGCCACCAGGCCCCTGCCTCGGACAGCGTGCGGGTGTCCGTGTTGGTGTCGCCGTCCAGGGCGAGTGCCGCGCCCGCCGTGCCCTCGGTGGAGGACTGGGTGGCCGTGCCCGTGCGGGCCAGGTCGGTGCGCAGCTGCTCGACCGGACCGCCGTGGGCACCTGCCCGGCGTGCGACGGCGAGGGCCTCGGCCGGTAGCCGGTCCAGGCCGGTGCGGTTGTCCGTCATGACCGAGCCCTCGCCGCCCAGGGCGGGCGCGGCGGTGTCGGTCCAGTTGCCCCGGGCGGTGTTCTGGATTCCGTAGTCCGCCCAGTTCGAGACCCACTTGTACCCGATGCGGGTGATGACGTTCTTCTCGACGAGGATGTGTGAGGACTGTTCGTCGAGGTAGACGCCGTTGCCGTCGCGCTCGGTGTTGCCGAAGGCGGAACGGTTGATGTAGTTGCCGGAGACGACCGTGCCCGGCTGTGCGCCCTGGGTGTAGATCGCGCCACCGTCGTGCTGCGCCTGGGCGACTTCCATGACGTTGGTGATCCGGTTGTCGGTCACCTTGTTGTCGCGCAGGACGGACTTCTGGGACTCCGGCTGGTTCCAGCCCCAGCCGACCGAGATCCCGGAGTACGGGAGGTGGTCCAGGCTGTTGTGATCGATGGTCAGCCCGGCCTCGTACCCGGCCCAGATGCCCACCGCGTCGGTGTACTCGACGCCGGAGCGGGTGATGGTGTTGTACGCGACGGTGTTCCGCTCCCCCGCGAGCGCCGCCGACGGCATCGGTTCGGTGTCGCCCACGTAGACGGCGCCCGAGGACAGGTCGGTGAAGGACGAGCGGGTCACGGAGCTGTCCTTGGTGCCCGCTTCGAGGATCGCGCCCGCCCCGCCGAGCCGGCTGAACCGGGCGTTCTCGATGCTGACGCGCTGTCCGCCGCGGACGGTCACCGCGGCGGACGGCTTGGTGTAGAAGCGGCCCGCGTGGTCGACGGGGCCGGTGGCTCCGGTCAGGGTGAGACCGGCCTGCATGCCCGCATAGCCCTCGTCGGTGCCGGGCTGGCGGTATGCCGCGTAAGCGAAGCCGATCCCACTGACGGTGACGTCATGGGCGCCGTCGACGACGAGCAGCTGTTCGGTGTGCGGGGTGACGGCCCGCGCGTGGCGCATGTTCTCGCCCTTGCGCGGCAGGTAGGTGACGGAGCGGTCCTGCGAGTTCCAGACGAACTCACCGGGCTGGTCGAGGAGTTCGGGGGCGTTCTCGAAGTGGGCGACGCCGCTGTAGCGGGTGGAGTCGACCGTGGTGGAGTCCCAGGCGGGTCCGGTGCGGTTGGTGCCGCTCGCCGAGTTGGTCCAGCAGGGCTGGGCGAAGGTCATGACGTCGCCGTTCACGCCCGTGATTCTGCAGTGGTAGTTGCGCCAGCGGACCCGGATGACGGCTTCGGCGTCGGTGGGGCGCTGCCACTGAGCGATGCCAGTGGCGACCGCGCCGGTCATGCCGGTCCTGGTGGCGTCGCAGGTGCTCGCCGCGCAGGCCTCGCCACGGGCGCGGGTCGCGCGGCGGCCGTCGATGAAGAGCTGGCGGGGGTCGACTCCGGCCGGGACGTCCGCGGTCCAGGTGCCATCGGCGTTCTGCCGCCAGCCGGTGATGTCCTGTCCGCCGGAGAGGACGGGGCGGGCGCCGGGGGCCGCGGTCCAGGTGACGGTGTGGCCGTTCTTCCCGGAGTCGGCGGCGCCCAGCCGCAGCGGCTGGTCGAGCCGGTACGTGCCGTCCGTCAGCAGGACCCGGACATCGCGCCCGGTCTCGGTACGGGCCAGGTCGCGGGCGCCCTCCGGGGTGCAGGGGCGGGCGGCCGTGCAGGAGGTGCCGGCTCCGTCCGGGGCCGTGTACAGGGTGCGGGCGCCGGGGGCGGCCTGGGCGGTCGGGGCCACGAGGAGCGCGGCCAGGACGGCGGCGGAGGCGGCAGCGGCGGTTCCTCGTACGACATTCAGGGAGCGGCGGTTCACGCGGAGGCCTTCCAGTCGGGGTGGCCGGGCATGGGCGGGTTCACGGCTCCGAAGAGCCAGTCGCGCAGGAACGGGTCGAGGGAGGCATCGCCGGTGACGTCGACGGTGTGCCGGATGAACGCCTCGCTGGTGTACGTCGAGTCCTTGAAGCGCTGCACCCACTCGCGCATGACCCGGTCGAACCTCCGTTGACCGATCTGGAGGCTGAGGGCGTACAGGACGAGGGCGCCGCCGTCGTAGATGTTGGTGCCGCCGAGCGCCTTGGGCAGTCCGGGCGGGCCGTCGGCGGCGCGGACCGCGTCGAGCTTCCCGTACGTCGCCTTCATCTTGTCCTCGAAGACCGACCAGCCGCGCTCCTCGCCGTACAGGCCGGCGTAGTACACGGCAGGGCCCTCGTTGAGCCAGGCCTGCTGCCAGTCGTTCGGGGTGACGGAGTCGCCGAACCACTGGTGGACCAGTTCGTGGACCATGGTGGTCTCGTAGCCGGGCTGACCGTTGGCGTTGAGCTTGAACCAGTTGGTGGAGAACAGGGAGAGGGTCTGGTTCTCCAGCGCGTCGGTGTAGCCGTCGTAGATGTGGACGCCGTAGACGGAGAACGGGTAGCGGCCGAACTTCGCCTCCAGCCACCCCAGATGGTCGGCGGTACGGGCGACGATCGGACCGTACTTGTCCTCCTGGCCCAGCGGGACGATGTGCCGCAGCGGCAGTCCGCGGTGGCTGGTGCCGTAGAGATAGGTGCCCTTGACCACGGCGATGCCGATGAGTTCGGTCGCCATCCGCTCGCGCAGGGCGAAGTGCCAGACGGTGGAACCGTCGGCGCGCGGGGTCTTGTGGAGCAGTTCGCCGTTGGCGGCGGCGACATAGCCCTGCGGGGCGCTGATGTGGAAGGTCCAGGTCGCCTTGTCGGACGGGGTGTCGTTGCAGGGCAGGAAGGTGTCGGCGCGGGAGGACTGGGCGGCGGAGGCGAAGCCGCCGTCGGTGCCGAACTTCCAGCCGGTCAGGCCGAGTCGGGGTGCCTTGCCGTTGCCCCGGTAGCGCACTTCGGCGGTGAACGCCTGACCGTCGTGGAGCGGGCGGGCGGGGGTGATGGTGAGCTCCTGGCCGCTCTTGCCGGGCGAGAGCGCCCAGCCGGCGGGGCGGCCGGCGACGATGACGGAGTCGATGGTGTGTCCGTCGGTGTCCAGGTTGAACGCGGAGAGGTCCTGGGTGGCCTTGGCGTTGATCCGCACCACGGCGGTGAAGTCGTAGCCGACCGGCGTGAAGTCGAAGGCCAGGTCGTAGTGGACGACCTGGTAGCCGCCGTTGCCGAGGGTCGGGAAGAGCGGGTCGCCGACTCCGTCCGAGCCCGGCCTCGGGTCGAAGCCTTGCGTCCGGGCGGAGGCGGGCGAGCCGAGGGCGGGTACGGTGACGGCCGCGGCCACCGCCGCGCCGCCGATTCTGAGGGCCGAGCGTCGGGTCGTCACTTCTTCCCCTTCTGGAAGGCTTCCTCGAACTCGCCGCGGGCCTGCTCGCCGCCCTTGGCCAGGTAGTCCTTGACGAGCTGGTCGTAGGCCGACATGGGCTTGCGGCCCGAGATGATGTCCTTGAGGGCGTCACCCTTCAGGGTGTTCAGGCTGCCCGAGCCCTTCGAGTCCCAGGTGGGCGAGGAGTACTGGAGCGTGGGGTCCGGCACCATCATCGGGATCATCTTGGTGAAGGTGTCGTGGACGTGGCGGACGCCCTGCTCCGAGTCGGCGCTGAAGACGGCCGGGACGGCGGAGGCCATGAACTTCCACGGCACGGTGACGTCCTGGGTGCCCTGCTTGGTGAGCGCCGGGTTGCCCTTGGCGTCGCGGGTGAAGTCCTTGCCCTCGACGCCGTAGTTGATGAGGGTGTACTCCTGGCTGCCGAACGGCGAGGCGGCGAAGTCGGCCAGCGCGAGTACCTGCTTCACCCGGTCCCCGGACGCCTTCTTGATGTGCGTGTTCTCCAGCTTGACGTTGTCCATCCAGGCGATGGCCTGCTTGCCGACCGGGACGAAGGGGCGGGGATCGTACTTCTTGTCGATCGCTCCCATGGCGGCGATGTACCCGACGCCGGGCGCCAGGTAGGTGGGCATCCCGTCGTAGACGTAGGCGCCCTTGCCGTTCTTGAACATGTCCGTGTACTGGGCCTTCTGCGCCCCGGACATCTGGAGGGTGCCCGGGTAGTAACAGCCGGCCTTGTACAGCAGCCGGGCGGTCTCCACCGCCTTGCGGAACTCCGGCGTCTCCAGGTCGGTGGTGAACTTGCCGGTCTTCTCGTCCAGCCGCCAGTAGTAGGGCGCGCCCGCGGACATGGCGAGCATGCTGGTGGCGCCCGCGATGATGGCGTACTGGTCCTTCTTGGGGCGGGTCAGTTCCTTGCAGACCTCGACGAACCGGTCGAGGTCGGTGATCTGGTCGAGGCTCGTGACGCCGACCTCTTCGAAGAGGTCGTGGCGGTAGAAGCCGGCGCCTCCGGTGCCGGTGCGGGCGATCGGGATGCCGTACAGCTTCCCGCCGAAGATGGCGGCCTGCCAAGCGCCCTTCGGGATCGCGGCCAGGTTCGGGTAGTCCTTGATCTTGTCCCCGGCGAGGTACGGGGTCAGGTCGGCGCACTTGGCCTGGAGGAAGGCGGCCTTGTTGTCGACACCTCCGACCTCGGGGTACATGAAGAGGTCGGGCAGGCTGTCGCTGGCGACCATGGTGGAGAACTTGGTGCCGTAGTCGTCGGCGGGGACGGCGGTGATGTCCACCTGGCCGCCGAGGAGCTTCTCGATCTCCTGCCAGGCGGCGTTGGCGCCACGGGCGGGCGGCGGCGGGGAGAAGGTCTCCATCGTCGCGCTGATCGGCTTCGCGCCCTTGAGCGGGGTGCCCTTCGTGGCCCGCAGCGGCTTGGCCGGGTAGCTGAAGAAGCCCTGCGGGACGCCGGCCGCGGTGCCTGCCAGGTCGGGTTTGAGGCCGATGTTGCGGACGGCGGTGTTGGGCAGCAGCGAGGCGCTCTTGGCCTCCGCCTTCGCGGTCGTGCCGCCGTCGCCGCAGGCGGCGAGCAGCGGGGCGGCGGCCAGTCCCAGACCGACGCCCGCGCCCATGCGGAACAGTGCTCTGCGATTGATGGGGGTGGAGCTCGACACCTGAATCTCCTTGAGAGAGGGGAAGGAAGGAGTGGGGGGC
Organism: Streptomyces sp. NPDC006510; assembly: GCF_040611955.1. Taxonomy (NCBI): domain Bacteria; kingdom Bacillati; phylum Actinomycetota; class Actinomycetes; order Kitasatosporales; family Streptomycetaceae; genus Streptomyces; species Streptomyces sp. NPDC006510. The sequence continues at coordinate 5,480 of NZ_JBEXPH010000054.1, forward strand.
GGTGGCTGCGCTCAGCGGCTGGCGGGTGACCTCCGACCTGGCGGCCACGCCCTGGCACGCACGCACCGGACCGTGTCCGCTTTCCGATGGAAGGTCGCCCGACGGCCTCTCAGCCCTTGACGGCGCCTGTGAGCACGCCCTTGGTGAAGTAGCGCTGGAGGAACGGGTAGACGCAGAGGATCGGTACGACGGCGATCACCAGGACCGCCATCTGTACGGCCTGCTGCGGGGCGAGCACCTCGCCGGCCGAGGCTGCGTTGAGGCTCTGGCCCTGGAGTACGTAGGTGCGCAGCACCATCGGCAGCGGCCACTTGTCGGAGTCGTTGAGGTACAGGAGCGAGTTGAAGAAGGCGTTCCAGTACGTCACCGCGTAGAAGAGACTGATCACGGCGAGGACGGCCTTGGACAGCGGCAGGACGATCCGGACCAGGATCCTGAAGTCTCCCGCTCCGTCGACCTTCGCGGCGTCGTACAGCTCCTCGGGCAGGTTCATGAAGAAGGACCGCAGGACCACCAGGTTGAACGCGCTGACCAGGGTGGGCATGACGAGCGCCGCGTAGGTGTCGTACAGACCGAGGCCCTTGACCAGCAGGAAGTTCGGGATGATGCCCGCGTTGAAGAGCATCGTGAACAGGGCCGTCATCAGGATGAAGCGGGATCCCGTGACCTCGCGGCGGGAGAGTCCGTATGCCATGCCGACGGTGACGAGGAGGCTGGCGAGGGTGCCGAAGACCGTGATGCCCAGGGAGACGATCAGCGCCCGGGTGACGACTCCGCCGGTGAAGATGGTGCGGTAGGCGTCCAGGGTGGGGTGGTCCGGCCACAGGACGAGGCCGGAGCTCTTGATGATGTCGGTCTGCGAGGCGAAGCTCGTGCCGATGACGCCGACCAGCGGGTAGGCGACGGCGAGGACGACCACGACGATGGCGACCGCTTTGGCGATCTGTCCGACGCGGGTCGGCCGCTCCATCCACGGTGGCCGGCCGTCGGACTTCCGGACGGGGGCGGGGCAGGCCGCCGGTGCGGTGGATTCCGTTGTGGCGCGCGTTTTCTCAGCGGTCAGCACCGCGGTACACCCCTTCGTGGCCGAGTCGGTGGGCGAACTTGTTCGCGCCCAGGACGAGTGCGGTGCCGATGACCGCCTTGACGAGTCCGACGGCGGCGGCGACGCCCCAGTCGTTGTCCTTGATGCCGTGGTAGTAGACGTAGGTGTCGAGGACCTCACCGGCGTCCGGGCCGACCGCGTCGCGCTGGAGCAGGATCTGCTCGAAGCCGACGGAGAGGATCTGCCCGAGGTTGAGGATCAGCAGCAGGATGAGCACGGGGGCGATGCCCGGCAGGGTCACGTGCCACAGGCGGCGTCGCGGTCCGGCGCCGTCGATGGCGGCGGCCTCGTACTGCTGCTTGTCGATGTTCAGCAGCGCGGCGAGGATGATGATCGTGCCCCAGCCGGCGTCCTTCCAGGCCACCTGAAGGGTCAGCAGCCAGGGGAACGCGTCGGGGTCGCTCATCATGTCGTACCGCGGCAGCCCCATACCGCCGAGGACGTCGGGCAGGAGTCCCGCGCCGCCCAGGATCTGCTGGAAGATCGAGACGATGATGACCCAGCCGATGAAGTGCGGCAGATAGACGACGCTCTGCACGAAGCGTCTGATCCGGTCGCTGGCGATGCTGTTGAGCAGCAGGGCCAGGGCGATCGGGACCGGGAAGAAGAACACCAGCTGGACGAGGGCGATCTCCAGGGTGTTGAAGGTCGCGGACCAGAAGGCCGGCTCGCTGAACGCCGCGGAGAAGTTGGCGAACCCCACCCAGACGCTGTGCATGTAGCCGAGGTACGGCTGGTAGTCCTGGAACGCCACGACATAGCCGAGCAGCGGTACGTAGTGGAATACGACGAAGTACAGCAGGCCGGGCAGGGTGAGCAGCAGCATCACCCGGTCCCGCTTGATCCGCTGCCAGAGGCTCAGCCGGTGCTGTGCGACAGCGGCCCCGGCAGCGGGCGGGGAGGGTGTTTCAGCCTTCTGCCGCCGCTTTTCCCGCGGCAACGGGGGTGCTGTTTCAGCCATGGTGCGTCCTGTTCGGCTGGGTGGCGCGTGGTGGGCCTTCTGGGGCCGCAAGTTAGTAAGCGGTTAACCCAAGCGTCAAGAGATCCGGGCGAATGTCGTTGAGTCGCGATGTGTCGGCGGCCGAATCCAGCACCTCGAACCCGTAAATATGCAGCCGAATTGGACAGTTGAGGCGCCAGGGAGCTTGACGGTCGGCCATGACGCTCCATAGCGTGCCGGTCATCCGATAGAACGCGATTACTGTCCGGAGGCAGGGTGCGAACCACCGAAGAGGCGCCGGCTCATTCCGGTAGCGATGCTGCGGCACCGTCCCCGCGACGGCCGCGCACGCTCCTGGTCATGAGCCGCGGACTGCTGGACGATGTCTTTCCGCCACCGGTACGGGCCCGTCTGGAGGAGACCGCAGACCTCCTCAACCCGTCCGTGATCAGCGAGTTCGACTCCCCGGAGGCCGTCGCGGCGCTGGGTGACGCCGAGGTCCTGCTCACCGGCTGGGGCTGCCCGCCCGTCGACGCCGCACTGCTCGACCGGGCGCCCGCGTTGCGCGCAGTGATCCATGCGGCCGGCACGGTGAAAACGTTTCTGTCCCCGGTTGCGTTCGATCGCGGGATCGTCGTCTCGTCGGCCGCCGCCGCCAACGCCGTACCCGTTGCCGAGTTCACCCTGGCGGCGATCATCATGGGCGCCAAGCGGGTGTTCCCGCTGGCCGGGCTCTTCCGCACCCGGCGCACCCACCGCACCGGCGCCGATCTCGACCGGCAGCACTGGCTCGGCACGCACGGGCTGACCATCGGCGTCGTCGGGGCCTCCCGGATCGGCCGCAGGGTCATCGAGCTCCTGCGGGTCCTCGACGCGGAGGTGCTGCTCTACGACCCCTATGTGAGTGCGGCCGAGGCGGAACTGCTCGGTGTCACCCCGACCGACCTCGACACCCTGGTGGCGACCAGCGACGTGGTGACCGTCCACGCCCCCGACACACCGGAGACCCGCGGGATCATCGATGCCCGGCGGATCGGCCTGATGCGCCCCGGCACCCTGCTCGTCAACACCGCGCGCGGACGCCTGGTGGACACCGAGGCGCTGACCGGGCACCTGGTCAGCGGGCGGCTGGACGCGGTCCTCGACGTGACATCGCCCGAGCCGCTGCCGGACGGCCACCCCCTGTGGGACCTGCCGAACGTCTTCCTCACCCCGCACCTGGCGGGCGCCCAGGGCAACGAGGTGGGGCGGCTGGGAGCGCTCGCGGTCGACGAGCTGACGCGGTACGCGCGGGGCACACCGTTCGACCACCCGGTGCACCGGGCCGACCTGGGGAGGATCGCGTGAGCCCGTTGCCGGTGCGGGCGAGTGCAGTGACCGGCGATGTCCGCCCGGAACGGGCGTCGTCCAGTGCGTGCGATCGCAAGGCGGCCGGAAGCCCTTGCAACGGAGCGACCAGGGCTTTCGGCCGACGCCGCGAGCGTGCGTGATGGGCGCCGCGACGGGGCGGAGCTTGCCGGGAGGGGCACTAGGCTCGGCGTCACACAACAGCCACCAGGGGGTGAGCCGGATGCGCCGGCAGAGCACAGCCGGGGACGGACAACGGCGGGCGACGGTCACCGACGTCGCACGGCGCGCAGGTGTCTCGACGGCCACGGTCTCCCGCGTACTCAACCGCAACTACCCGGTCGCCGAGGCGACCCGGGAGCGGGTCGAGTCCGCGATGCGTGAGCTCGGCTATGTCGTCAACGCGCACGCCCGTGCACTGGCCGGCGTCTCCAATCGCACCGTCGGGATCATCGTCAACGAGGTCATCGACCCGTTCTACGCGTACATCGCACGCGGCGTGGAACGGGAGGCGGCACTGGGCGGACGGCTCTGCCTGGTCTGCTGCACCCAGGGCGATCCGCAGCGGGAGCTGGCCTTCATCGATCTGATGCACGAGCGCAGGGCGGACGCGGTGGTCGTGGTCGGCGGTTCCATCGCGGACCGCGGCTACACCACCGAGCTGGCCCGCAGGGCGCGCGAGCTGGACGCGGGCGGATCGAAGCTGGTGCTGTGCGGCAGGTCGCCGCTGGGCGAGGGGGCCCCGACCGTAGCGGTCGAGTACGACAACGAGGGCGGCGCCTTCGCCATCACCGACCATCTGCTGATGCAGGGGCACGAGCGCATCCTCTACCTCGGCGGCCCGCCCAAGCTCTCCACCACCCGCGACCGGCTGGCCGGGCACCGGCGGGCCCTTGAGCTGCGCGGCATCACCCCGGACCCCGAGCTGGTCCAGCCGGGCGCCTTCAGCCGCAACTTCGGCTACCGGAAGATGGCCGAACTGCTGCGGGACGGACCGGACTTCACCGCGGTCTTCGCCGCCAACGACATGGTGGCGGCGGGCGCGGCCCAGGCGCTGGAGGAGGCCGGGGTGCGGGTGCCGAAGGACGTGTCCCTGGTGGGGTACGACGACATTCCGGTGGCCCAGGAGCTGCGGCCGCGGCTGACCACCGTCCATATCCCGCTGGAGGAGATGGGACGCCAGGCGGTACGGCTGGCCGTGAACAGCGGGGACGAGGACGACTGGCGCGAACCGACCACGGGTGCGCTGCGACTCGGCACTCACATCGTGGTACGCGATTCCGTCGCACCGAGGCCCGACCGTACCACCCGGAAGTGACCGGTTACTTCCCACCTGTCCGCAGTTGGCCATAGAAAATCACAGTAACTTCTTGCCTCCCCTTGCCCCTGGATAGCAACCGCTTACATGCTGGCGCCGAGCAGCACCGTTCCGCACGCTTCCGCCCCTCACTCGTTTCCGCAGGGAGAGTTACGCATGCGCATGCCCACAGACTCCGCCGGCTCCTCCACCGCTTCTTCCGCCATTTCCTCCCCCGTCGGCCGGCGCTCCGTGCTCGCCGCGGCCGCCGGCGCCGGGGCGGCCATCGCACTCGGCGCCGCCACCGGAACGGCCCGGGCCACCACGTCCGGCACCGTCACGGAGCGCACGGCCGGCCGGCCGGTCAAGCTGACCGTGACCGCCCGGCCCGCCGCCGAGGCAGAGCGGCTGCGGCTCGGACAGGCCCTGCGCGGCTCGGAGTTCCAGCCCACCGGGCTGTACGTCCCGGCCGGCACTCCTCTCTCGCTCACCGTCCAGCCGTACGACGATCTGCTGCCCACCCTCTGGATCGGCGCCTGGGACTACTACGGCGAGATCACCGAACCCCGCAGCTATCCCCTGACCTCGGGGGCGAACACGGTCACGGACCCGCACGGCGGCCCGGTCTACCTCACCCTGACGGGCCTCGGCGAGCAGGCCGGTGTCGTGATCCGCTCCGGTGCCGACCCCATGCCGGTCTTCAGCCTGGGCCACACCTCGGAGGCCGACTACCAGCGGCAGCTGGACACGCTCACCACATCGCCGTACGTCGAACTGCACGCGCCGCACACGATCATGACGCTCACTCGCGAGGGCGCGCTGCTGTACCGCGGCGAGGACCACGCCGCACTGCTCGAACTGGTCGAGACGATCATCGACTCCCATGCCCGGATCAGCGGCCTGGACGGTTCGAAGCCGGTGCACCGGCGCAAGGCCGGGCCGTACCACTTCACCGAGGTCAGCAAGGTGCCCAGCGGGGTCGGCGCCTACGCCACACACGGCTACAACGGCTTCCCGCGCGCCTACCTCGACCGGGGCACGACCGTGGAGGGGCTGCGGACCCGGGGCTGGGGGCTCTACCACGAACTCGGACATCTCCACCAGCAGTTCGCCTACAAGCCGGGCGGTCTCACCGAGGTCACGGTCAACATCTACTCGCTGGCCGCACAGCGCACCCTGAAGCAGCCGTCCAACCTCCTCACCGTCGACCCGAAGACGGGCCTCACCTACTTCCAGTCCGCACAGCAGAAGTTCGGCACGGCCGGGCTGACGTACGAGAAGTCCTTCGGCGCCTACGAGAAGCTCGTACCGCTGCGTCAGCTGGAGCTGGCGTTCGGCGACGACTTCTGGCCCCGGATGCACAAGCTGGTCCGCGAGGAGAACCCGCAGTCCCAGTACACCGAGAACGACAAGCGCTACCGGGCACTCGCCACCTGTTCCAGCCGGGTCGCGGGCTACGACCTCACGGACTTCTTCGTGAACACCTGGGCGTTGCCGATCGACGCCACGGGCCGGGCCGAGCTGGCCGCGCTGAACCTTCCGAAGCCGCCCGTCGACCCGTCCACACTGGCCGACTGACCGCGAGGACAAGGGAGTTCACCGTGAACCTCAGCAGACGCACCCTGCTCGCGGCAAGCAGCGCCACCGCCGTCACGGCCGCGACGACACTCATGACATCGCCCGGCGCCGCGGACGCCTCCCCCGTCGCGGACGCATCCGCCGAAGCCGGAGCCGGAGCCGAACCCACCGCCACCGCTGACTTCGGCACACTCCTCCAGCGGGCCGAATCCCTGCTCACCGGCGGCGGGTTCGACCCCACCGACACCGACTTCACCGCGGCGGTCGCGGCCCTGGACTCCACCGCCAAGGGGCTGTGGGACACTCTCGACCGCAGCGCCGACCGCACCGCGCTCTGGCCGGACCTCGCGCCGCTCACCGACCCGGGCAACTTCGGCCAGAGCTACACCCGGCTGCGTACCGTCGCGACCGCCTGGGCCACCGAGGGCACCTCCCTCGCGGGCAGCGCACAGGTGGCGGACGCCCTCGTCGCCGCGCTGCGCTTCACCCACGACACCGCGTACAACCCGGCCAGGCGCGAGACCGGCAACTGGTGGTTCTGGGAGATCGGCGCCCCGCGTGCGCTGATGGACTGCTCCGTCGTCCTGCGCGACCGGCTTCCCGCGCCCGACCTGGCGGACTATCTGGCGGTCGTCGACCGGTTCTGCCCGGACGCGGACCGTCGCACCAACTCCCCCACACTTTCCGAGACCGGGGCGAACCGCACCGACAAGGCCGTCATCGTGGCGCTGCGCGGGCTGCTGGGGCGCGACCCGGCCAAGCTCGTGTCGGCCCGCGACGCGCTCTCCGACGTACGCGACTCGGGGCGCAACAGCCTTTTCCGGTACACGAGTTCGGGTGACGGCTTCTACGAGGACGGTTCGTTCGTCCAGCACGACGTGGTCGCCTGCACCGGTTCGTACGGCATCGTGCTGCTCAACGGCACGGCCTGTCTGCTGGCCCTGCTGGCCGGCTCCGAGTGGGCGGTGACCGACCCGAAGGTGTCGGTGATGTACGACGCCGTCGAGCGGACCTTCGCACCGGTGATCTTCGACGGGCTGATGATGGACTCGGTGCGCGGCCGGGCGGTCTCCCGGGAGCGTGCCGGCGACCACCGCGACGGGGCGACGGCCCTCGCGGCGATCCTGCTCCTGGCGTCCGGCGCGCCCGCCGAGTACGCGACGCGCTGGCGGGCACTGGTCAAGGGCTGGCTGACCCGGAACCGCACCACCCCCTTCGAGGCTCTCGCTACGCTTCCCCAACTCGCCCTGGCCAAGGCCGTTCTGAACGACAAGGGCGTGCCGGCCGGACCGCGCAGCACGGGCAGCCATGTCTTCGCCGACATGGACCGCGTCGTGCACCGCCGTCCCGGCTGGGCGTGCGCGCTGTCGCTGTCGTCGAAGCGGATCTCGGCGTACGAGGCGGGCAACGGTGAGAATCTGCACGGCTGGTACACCGGCGACGGCATGACGTATCTGTACGACGGCGACGACCTGGGGCAATTCAACGACGGCTTCTGGCCGACCGTCGATCCGTACCGCCTGCCCGGCACCACGGTCGACACCCGGCAGCGGGCCGATCTCGGCACGGGCGCGGGTACGTCGACCCATCGTCCGGCCAACGCCGTCGCGGGCGGTGCCGTGCTGGAGGACCGGTACGGAGCCGCCGCAATGGAGGTGATCGGCGCCCACGGCACCACCCTGCGGACCAGGAAGTCGTGGTTCCTGCTGGACAACGCGGTGATCGCGCTCGGCGCGGGCATCACGGCGAGCGACGGCCGGCCGGTCGAGACGATCGTCGAGAACCGCAACCTGGGCACCGACGGACGTCACCGGCTGCTGGTCGACGGTGTCGGCCAGCCCGTCGAGCAGGGCTGGAGCGGCGAGTTCGGCCGGGCCCAGTGGGCACATGTCGACCAGGTGGGCGGCTATGTGTTCCCCGGCGGAACCGCCCTGCACGCCCTGCGGGAGCAGCGCACCGGCACCTGGCGGGCCATCGACACCGGGGCGGACACCGGCGGCAGCACCGACCCCGTCACCCGCCGCTATCTGACTCTCTGGACGGACCACGGCCTCTCCCCCACCGACGCCCACTACGCCTATGTGCTGCTGCCCGGCGCATCGGCCGCGGCGACGGAGCTCTGGTCGCGGTCCCGGCCGGTCCGGATCGTCGCCAACGACACCACCGCGCAGGCCGTGGAGGCACGCCGGGAAGGGCTGACGGCGGTGAACTTCTGGCGCGCCGGAACGGCTGCCGGAATCACCGCGTCGGGCCCGGCGTCGGTGCTGGTGCGGCGCCACGGCTCGCAGGTCCGGGTCGCGGTCGCCGACCCGGGCCGGACGCTCAGTACGCTCTCCATCGAACTGCCCTTCCCCGTACGTTCGTTGGCAAAATCCGATGGTTCGGTGAGCCTCGTCCCGGGCCGCAGGCCCGTGCTCACCGTCGCGGTCGGCGGCTCACGCGGCCACACCCACCGAGCCGAACTCATCCAGTAACCCACCCCGCGCACCACCCGAGGAGCAGCACCACCATGTCCGTCGCACCGCATCTGCACCTGCCGCCGCCCGACCGGCTTCTGTCGTCACGAACCGGCTGGACCCGGGCCCACTGGGAGGCGACCGCCGACCGGATGCTGGATGCGCTGGTGCCGTACGCGACCCCCGGCTTCGCCCAGTACCGACTGCCCGGCCGCGGCAGCTGGTCGGGGGTCGTCTCGGACGGTCTCGAAGGGTTCGCCCGGTCGTTCCTGCTCGCCGCCTGCCGGATCGCGGGCGCGGGCGGGGCGGTCGACCCCGCACTGATCGAGCGGTACACGGCGGGGCTGACCGCGGGCACGGACCCCGACAGCGGGGAGGCGTGGCCCCGGCTGACGGACTGCTCGCAGCAGATGGTGGAGGCGGCGTCGGTCGCGGTGGCGCTGCACGAGACCCGGCCGTGGATCTGGGACCGGCTGGACGCCCGGGTGCAGGAGCGGGTCGTCGACTGGTTCTCCGGGTTCGTCGGCGGGCGCACCTGGGACAACAACTGGCGGCTCTTCCAGGTGGTGTCCGAGCAGTTCCTCGCCTCGGTCGGTGCGCCGTACAGCCGCTCGGACATCGAGTCGAACCTGGACAGGATCGAGGACTGGTACGTCGGTGACGGGTGGTACACCGATGGGGACGGCCGGAACTTCGACTATTACATCGGCTGGGCCATGCATCTGTACCCGCTGCTGTGGTCGCGGATCGCGGGCGCCGACGACGGCGGCAGGAGCGAGGTCTACCGGCAGCGGCTCAGCCGGTTCCTGGAGGACTATCCGCACTTCTTCGGCTCCGACGGCGCGCCGGTCCACCAGGGCCGTTCGCTGACGTACCGGTTCGCCGCCCTCGCACCGGTGTGGATGGGGGCGCTGGCCGACTGCACCCCGCTGGCGCCGGGGCTCACCCGCCGGCTCGCCTCGGGCACGATGCGGCACTTCGCGGAGCGCGGTGTGCCGGACGAGCGGGGACTGCTGACGCTCGGCTGGTACGACACGTTCCTGCCGAGCACCCAGCCGTACTCCGGTCCCGCCTCGCCGTACTGGGCGAGCAAGGGCTTCCTCGGGCTGCTGCTGCCGGCCGACCATGCCGTGTGGACGGCGCGCGAACTCCCGCTGCCCATCGAGGAGTCCGACCGGTACACCGCGCTGCCCGCTCCCGGCTGGCTGCTGCACGGCACCCGCGACGACGGCATCGTCCGGCTGATCAATCACGGCAGCGACCACAATCCGCCCTTCGACGAGGCGGCCGACCCGTCCGAGGGCACGGACGATCCTCACTACGCCCGGTTCGCCTACTCGACGGCGACGGCGCCCGAGGCCGCCCCGCACGCCGTGGCACGCTCCGTCGACGGCCATCTGGCACTCCTGGCGCCCGACGGCACCCCGTCGCTGCGCCGCCGGATCCATCCGTTGCGCTGCGAGGACCGCGTCGCCGCCTCCTGGTACGCGGCCCGGCTGCCCGGTGACGATCATCCGTACCGGATCGAGACGACCAGTGTGCTGCACGGCCCGTGGGAGATCCGGGTGCACCGGGTCGAAGCGCCCGAAGGCGCGGTGGTGCGGGAGGGCGGTCACGCGGTCGCCCATGCGGAGAGCCCGTTCGCCCTGTCGGGTCCCGACTGGGCACTCGCCCGCACGGCCGACGGTCTGAGCAGCGCCCTGATCGCGCTGCACGGCTGGGACGGCGGTACGGAGGGGGCCGCTGTGGCGCGTGATGTCCAGTCCAACGCGTACGGGCCGCATTCGGCGATCCCGTATCTTCGTAGCGGGCCGCACCCGGGCGGGCGGAGCATCCATGTCTCGCTGGTCGCCCTCTCCCGGGACACCGTGCATCCGGAGGCGCTGCGCGATGCGGTGCGGGTGCGTGCCGGTGCGGACTCGGTGGTGCTGACCTTCCTGGACGGTACGACGATCGAGGTCTGATCGCGGTCGAGGTCCGATCCCGGCCGGGGTCGTGGGCCGGTCAGGGTCGCGGGCCGGGGCACGGGCCGGGACCCGATCAGATTCCGATGCTGTTGCCCTCCCGCTGATCGATGTGCCCGACGAGTTCCATGGCCAGCGACTTGATCGTGTCGAGCCCGGCCCTGCCCCACGGGCGGGGCACGGTGTCGACCGCGCAGACGGCGCCCAGGGCGATGCCCGTGCGGTCGATGAGCGGTGCGCCCAGATAGGAACGGATGCCTATTTCATCGACCACCGGATTCCCTGCGAACCTCGGGTAGTCGCAGACGTCCTCCAGGACGAGCGCCTTGCGCCGCACGACGACGTGCGGGCAGTAGCCGCGGTCGAGCGCCACATACCTGCCGCTGCGGCTGCTGCGCGCGGCCGCGGCGCCCAGGTCGGAACCCCTGTGCGTGCCGGCCGGGGTGTGCAGCCCGGCGAAGAACTGCCGGTTGCCGTCGATGAAGTTGACCATCGAGAAGGGCACCTCGGTCACTTCGGCCACCCGGTCGGCGAAGGCGTCGAAGTTGTCGAACGTTGCGTCGGCGCGTTCCCCGAGCCCGAGCGTCCGCAGCCGCAGACTGCGGACGACGGCATCGCGGTCGACGGGCGTGAGCAGCATGCGGCCGGTGGTGTTTCGGGTCACTGGTGGGCTCCGAAGCCGGTCAACGGGGCCGGCGCCGAGGTGGCGTTGATCAGGTGCTGGACGAGCGTGACCAGGGCCCCGGTGCCCGAGCTGGCGATCCGGGCGTCGCAGAGCACCACCGGTACGTCCGGGCCCAGGTCGAGCGCGGCCCGGATCTCTTCGGGTGCGTAGCGGTAGGCGCCGTCGAACTCGTTCACCGCGACGATGAATCCGATGCCGCGCCGCTCGAAGAAGTCGACGGCGGCGAAGCACTCGGCGAGCCTTCGGGTGTCCGCGATCACCACCGCTCCCAGCGCTCCCTGGGAGAGTTCGTCCCACATGAACCAGAAGCGTTCCTGGCCCGGGGTTCCGAACAGGTAGAGCACGTGCTGCTCGTCGAGGGTGATGCGGCCGAAGTCCATCGCCACGGTGGTGGCGGTCTTGGACTCGATGCCGTCGAGGCTGTCGGTCGCGGCGCTGACCTGGGTCAGCAGCTCTTCCGTGCTCAGCGGTGCGATTTCGCTGACCGCGCCGACGAACGTCGTCTTGCCGACGCCGAACCCGCCTGCCACCAGCACCTTGAGCGCGACGGGAAAGCCTTCGGAGCCCGTGGGGCCGCCGGATCCCGAGGCATCCTGGGCGCCATCGGGACCGCCGTAGCCGGGCCCGGCCTGCTGGCTCGGAATATCCCCGTAGCCCTGCGCGCCACCGTAGTTCTGCGTTTCCCCGTAGTCCTGCGCGTCTCCGTACGCCTGACGTTCCCCGTAGTCCTGCGCGTCACCGTAGCTCTGCCCGCCCCCGTAGTTCCCCGGGTGTCCGTGGCTCCCCCGGCTCCCACAACCCTCGGACCGGCCATGGCTTCCATGGCTTCCGAAGCCTTCGGGGCTTGCGTTGTTCTCGTACGCGGCAGAGCTGCCGAAGCCGTCAGAGCTGTCGTCGTAAGCCATCGAGCACTGCCTCCAGCAGAGATCGGTCGGTGGGCATGTCATGGAAGGCGGGCGGGTGCGCGGTCACTGCCCCGCAGTCGACCAGGTCGGAGACCAGCACCTTGGTGACGACTGCGGGCAACCGCAGATGGGCGGCGATCTCGGCCACCGAGGTGGGGCCGCCGCACAGCCCCAGCGCGACGGAGTGCTCGGGGCCGAGATGCATCTGCGGCTCGGTCCCCGTGGCCATGATCAGGGAGAGCAGATCGAGCACGGCCGTAGGACGGGTACGGCCGTTGCTCACGGTGTACGGGCGGATGAGCCGGCCGGCCGCGTCGTCGAGCAGCGGCCCGTCCTGCGGGACCGACACCCTCACAGCCCCGTGGCGCCCGGTGCCCCGGCCGCTTGTCTCACAGGAGTCATCAGATAGGGCCGGACGCTCTTGACCAGCATGGTCATCTCGTAGCCGAGCACCGCCGCGTCCGCCTCGCGCCCGGCGAGGACGGCGAGGCAGGTGCCGGACCCGGCGGTGGAGACGAACAGCAGGGTCGAGTCGAGCTCGACCACCACCTGCCGTACCTCGCCGCTGTCGCCGAAGCGCGCGCCCGCGCTCCGGCCGAGCGAGTACAGCCCCGCGGCCAGCGCCGCCATGTGGTCGGCGCTGTCGGCGTCCATGCCATGAAGGGATTTCACCAGCCCGTCGGCGGAGAGGAGAACCGCGCTGCGCGTGTACGGGACACGCTGGACCAGTCCGCTCAGCAGCCAGTCGAGGTCCGAGACCTGACCGGACGGCATATCGGTCGCCATGGTGCATCTACTCCTTGGAGGTGTTCGTTTCGAGGGCGTCGTCGGCCGGGGCCGCGTCCGGATCCGGGGCCTGGCCCGAGGGGTACGGGGCGACGGTCGCCGCGAGTCCGCGTACCGGCAGCGGTTCGAGCGGAGCCCGGGGCTGCCAGGACTGCGGGTCCGCCGCCGTTTCCAGCCCCGGGTCCGGGTTCGGGGCGGTGTCGGCCTCGGATTCGCTGCGGGCCTCGGCGAGTTCGATGCCTCGCCGGAAGGCCGCCATGAGTCCCGGGTCGTGCAGGGCCTGCTCGTCCTCGGTGCGCGGGGCCGGGGCCTTTCTGAGCTGCGGGACCAGGTGCTCCTGGTTGGCACGCCTGGGCAGTTGGGGCCGACCCATGGTGCCGCGTACGACGCCGGGCTCGGAGTGCGGTGCGCCGGGTGCGTCGTCCGCGGGCCGGGTTCCGGGGCCGGCCTCGGTCGGGGCGGGACGGTCGAGGCGCTCGGCGCGCAGCGGGAGCGGTGGGGCCTCGCCCTGGCCCTGCGGCTGCTGGGGCGGTTGATGCAGACGCAGAGGTTGGCTCGGAACGTACGGCTGACGGCCGGTGCTCGCCTGCGGACCCGGTGCGGTGCTCGGACCGGGGTTCAGGCTCGGGTCGGGGCCCGGGTTCGGCCTGTGGTGGCCGGCCCTTTCGTCCTCGGCCGGTGGACGGTGCACGGGACCCGGGGGCGGGACCGGGGCCGCGCCCGCCTCGGCCGGAGCGTCCCCGTCCACGCCGAGCAGGGACTGCGGGAGGACGAGTACGGCCTGCGTGCCTCCGTAGATGTTGCTCTGCAGCCGGACCGCGATGCCGTGCCGGCGGGCCAGTGACGCGACGACGAACAGCCCGATCCGGCCGTCCTGCAGCAGATGGGCCACATTGACCTGGTCGGGGTCGGCGAGCAGGGCGTTCATCCGCCTCTGCTCGTTGCCCGGCATGCCGAGTCCCCGGTCCTCCACCTCCAGAGCCAGTCCGGCGGTGACCTGCTGGGCGCGCAGGAGCACTTGGGTGTGCGGGGCGGAGAACACGGTCGCGTTCTCCACCAGTTCGGCCAGCAGATGGATCACGTCCGCCACGGCATGGCCGCGCAGCGTGCCGTCGATCGGCGGTACGAGCTTGACCCGTGGATACTGCTCGACCTCGGCGATCGCCGAGCGCAGGACCTCGGTCATGGTGACCGGGTTGCTCCACTGCCGCCGGGAGACGGCGCCACCGAGGACGGCGAGGTTCTCGGCGTGCCTGCGGATGCGGGTGGCGAGATGGTCGACGTGGAAGAGGCCCTTGAGCAGATCGGGGTCCTCGACCTTGTGCTCCAGCTCGTCGAGCAGCTGGATCTCGCGGTGCACGAGCGACTGCAGCCGACGGGCGAGATTGACGAAGACCTCGACCTTCTGGTCCTCGCCGGAGTGGTCGGAGAGCCGGGAGACCTGGACGACCGCGGTCACGGCGGCCTCCTGCTGGCGGCCGAGTTCCTGGGCGAGCAGCTCGAAGGCATCGCCGCCCGGAGCGGTGGGCCGTACGGGCCTGCGTGCGGGCAACGGTTCGCCGTTGCGGAGCTGTTCCACCACCCGCTGCAGTTCGGCCTGGCCGTGGGCGCTGGCGCGGCGGAGCGCCAGACAGCGGCTGAAGACGGTGGTGGCGACGCGGTTGGCGGCGAGGTACGCGGCCAGTACCGCGGCGAGCGCCAGTGCTCCGGCCGCGCCCAGCGCGATCCAGAGTTCGGTGGAGGGCCGGGCTCCGGTGGAGCGGGCGGTGAAGATGACCGCTGCGGCTCCGCTCAGTACCGCCGCGACGGCCGGCAGCACCGCGGTGCGCAGGAGTTGGGGGCGTATACGCGCCTCGGCGGACGGCTGGGCGGCGCGCGGCCTGCCCGTGGCCGAGTAGGAACGGGCACCCGGTCGGCCGTGCCGTCCGCCCTCTCGGCGTTCCGGTCGCGCTTCGGGTGCGCGAAGTTGAGACATCAGAGTCCTTGGTACGTGGGGCACCATGAGTCGGCGTTCATGCGGTGGCACCTACGGTGGTCGGTCAGGCTCGGATCATCGGTCGGGCGGGCTCGGAAGTTGTGAGCCCACCGTTGATCACCGACCACACACGGTAGTCGTCAAGCACGCGGGCGTGGCGGGCAGTTGTCGAACTTGCCCGCCATCCGTCCCGCTCTGGTATGACCGCTCGCACAAGGGGCCGATTACTCCGCATTGACACCTGGTCGGCCGACACCCGAATGGCCGAGCGGCGTGAACCCATGAGCACACGAAACGGCTCGGCCCGTCCGGCGGTGCCGGACGGACCGAGCCGTCTGATGTGCCACACGCGATCCGTACCCCGCGACCGGATCCTGCTACGGCGTCGGCGCCACCTCGGCGTGGTCGGTCTCCGCCTCCGCGTCGTCGGACGCCCGGCCCGTACCG
This sequence comes from Streptomyces sp. NPDC006510, assembly GCF_040611955.1. Classification (NCBI taxonomy): domain Bacteria; kingdom Bacillati; phylum Actinomycetota; class Actinomycetes; order Kitasatosporales; family Streptomycetaceae; genus Streptomyces; species Streptomyces sp. NPDC006510. Next base: position 20,965 of record NZ_JBEXPH010000054.1, read on the forward strand.
CCCACCGGATGGGCCGACAGGTCCGTGATCCTGGCCGCCCCCGCGGGCCGGCGCTCCAGCGGCCGCGGAGCCACCGCGCGCCACCAGGGCTCGGAGGGAACGGTCTGCGCCGTGGGTTCGAAGGGCTCACCGGGTCGCGGCAGCGCGACCCGGGCGCCCGCGTCCTGTGCCGCGGCGAGGGTGCCCTCGCCCGGCTCGGCCCACGGGTGCGGGGCGAGGTTGAAGGTGGCCCAGTGGATCGGCAGCATCGCCCCGAGCGGCTTGCCGCCCTGGAGATCCAGATGGGCCCGCATGCCCTCGGCCGGAGTCATGTGGATGTCGGGCCAGTACTCGGAGTAGGCACCGATCTGGATCATCGTCGCGTCGAACGGTCCGTGTTCGGCGCCGATGTCCTTGAAGCCGGGGAAATATCCGGTGTCGCCGCTGTGATAGATCCGGTGCTCGGGCCCGGCTACGGCCCAGGACGCCCAGAGCGTGTGCTGCTGGTTGCGCAGGCCGCGGCCGCAGAAATGCCGCGCCGGGGTGGCGGTCAGGCTGATCCCGGCGATCTTCGTGGTCTCGTTCCAGTCCAGTTCGCGCATCCGGTCGGCGGACACGCCCCACCGCTCCAGGTGGGCGCCGACACCCAGCGGAACGGCGAACACCGTGTCCGTACCGGCGAGAGCCCGGATGGTCGGCAGATCGAGGTGGTCGAAATGGTCGTGGGAGATCACCACCGCGTCCACGGGACCGAGCGCGGCCAGCGGCAGCGGCACCGGGTGCAGCCGCTTCGGCCCGGCGAAGGCGAAGGGCGAACAGCGCTCGCCCCACACCGGGTCGAAGAGCACCCGTCGGCCGTCGATCTCGGCGAGCACGCTCGAATGGCCCATCCAGGTGAGCCGCAGCCCCGTGGCGGGCGTCTCGGCAAGATCGGCGTAGGTGGTGGCGTGGACGGGCACGGTGCCGGCCGGCGCCCTGCGCGCCCGCTCCTCCTTGCGGAAGTAGACCTTCGCGAACTCCAGAATGGATCCGGACGGCCTGGTCCGCGCCCCCACCGGGTTCTGGAAGACACCGTCGGCGAAGTTGGGCGAGCGGCGGATGCGCTCCATGCGGGCACCGCCCGGATCCGCGCCGAAGGCTGCGGGGCGCAGCGAACGCAGCCGGGTGCGGAGCGGAGGCAAGGGGTTGGCGCCGGTCACAGCATCTCCTGGGAGAGTCGGTGTCGTCTCATTATGGGTGGGGGGTACGACGGTGCGAGAGCGGAAGGTCCGGGGGACCGACAGCCGGAGCGGGCCGCGTCAGCCACGCGGCTGCCCGTACACGTGCTCGATGCGCAGCCGCAGCACGATGCGCCGGTCCCGGACCATCGCACGGCGGTAGTCGTCCCAGTCGGGGTGTTCGCCCTGGACGTCGCGGTAGAGCGCGACGAGTTCCTCCACCGTCGCGTCGTGCGGATCGGCGGCGACCGGGGACAGCTCGGCGGTGGCGTCCACGACCGTCCATGCCCAGCGGTCCGCGCTGGTGACGTGGTAGCTCGCCCGGGGGTCGCGGCGGAGGTTCTTCGTCTTCGCCCGGTCGTCGGTGATCGACACGCGGACGAGGCGCTCCCGGGGGTAGTAGAAGTGATTGACATTGGACAGCTGGGGCCTGCCGTCCCGCCTGAGTGTCACGAGCACTCCGCCGTTCTCCTCGGCGAGCAGCCCGAGCAGCGCTTCCTGCTGTGCGTCGAATCCCGTCATGCCGGATCCAACGTCCGTACCCGCCGCAGGATTCCGCATCCGGCCGCACCGCCATGTCACATCCGAGGGACCCTGGTCCGTCGCATCGGTGGAAGCAGCCCGTCCGGCGGCGTCCCGCCACGCCGCCGGACGGCACCCGAGCCGTACCGAAGGAGACCGGCCATGACCGCCCGAATCCCGCTGGACCCGCCCCGTACCCTCCTCTTCCGCGCCGTGTCGTGGTACTCGAACCGTACGTACGGCAAGGTCATCGATCCGCTTCGGGCCGCCGCCCACCACACCGGGGTGCTCTGGGCCGGAGCCCGTTTCGAGCTGTCGGTGGGCCGCTGGAAGAAGCTGGACCCGCAGCTCAAGGCGCTGGCCGTGATGACGGCCGCGGCCACCATCGGCTGCAGCTGGTGCATGGACTTCGGCTACTGGGAGAACCACCGGCACGGCATGGACCCGCGCAAGCTGCGCGATGTGCCGGTGTGGCGGGAGAGCAAGGTGTACACCCCGCTGGAACGTGACGTCATGGAGTACGCGGAGGCGATGAGCGTCACCCCGCCGGAGGTCGGTGACGAGCTGGCGGAGCGGCTGCGGACCGCGCTCGGCGAGGCCGCGTTCGTCGAGCTCACGACAATGATCGCGGTGGAGAACATGCGCTCCCGGACGAATTCCGCTCTCGGCCTGACCAGTCAGGGCTTCAAGGACCGGTGCGAGGTGGAACGCCCCGCGAACCGCTGACCGGGCACCCGGCCGTCGCACGGCCCGGTGTCCCGCCACGCTTCCCGCAGCCGGTGCGGCGGGTAGCTGCCATGGCAGCTACCCGCCAGTCCGCACTCGCTCGCCAGCCGCCATGTTCCTGACACTCTCACCTCACCACCCCCTGAGAACCCACGAGTTCACGAGGTGAGAATGAGACGGACCAGATGGACGGCGGTCTGCGCCACCGCGCTCGCCGCCGCCCTCGCCGGTGGAACACTGCCCGCCGCCGCCGACAGCACCCCCGCCTTCGCCGACCCGTCCGCATCCCCGGCAACGGCCGGCCGGGGCAGCACCGTCACCCTGCTGACCGGCGATGTGGTGACGTACTCCGGCCGGGGGAACGGCGTACAGATCAGCTCGATCGTGCCGGGCGCCGGCCAGATCTCCCGGGGCCGGGTGGACCAGCGGCTGTTCGACATCACCGAGCTCGCCGCCTCGGGCTACGCGGATGCCGACACCGACTCGCTGCGCATCCTCGTCGGCGGCGCCACGGAGGCGTCGCGGAGCCCCGGGGCCCCGAAGGGGCACGTCTCGCCGCGGCCTTCCCGACCGCCCGGACCACCGCGCTGGACGTGCCCAAGAAGTCGGCCGGGACCGTCTGGAAAGAGCTCGGCACACCCTCACGGGCCCGTGACCGGGGCATCGGAAAGGTCTGGCTCGACGGCAGGGTGCGGGCCACGCTCGACAGGTCGGTCCCGCAGATCGGCGCCGACCGGGCGCACCGGGCCGGTATCACCGGGAAGGGCACCAGAGTCGCCGTTCTCGACACCGGTTACGACCGGAGTCATCCCGACCTGAAGGGCGCCGTCGTCGCCTCGCGGGACTTCACCGGGGACGGCAACGTCCAGGACATGCAGGGCCACGGCACCCATGTGTCCTCGATCATCGCCGGTTCCGGGGCCGCGTCCGCGGGCCGGTACGCGGGGGTCGCGCCGGGCGCGGAACTCGTCGAGGGGAAGGTGCTCGACAACGACGGCTACGGCTACGACTCCTGGATCCTGTCCGGCATGGAGTGGGCCGTGGACCAGGGCGCCGAAATCGTCAACATGAGCCTCGGCACGACCGTGGCGTCCGACGGCACCGACCCGTTGTCCGCCGCCGTCGACCGGCTCTCCGCCGAACACGGCACGCTCTTCGTCATCGCCGCGGGCAACAGCGGTGACCACACGATCAGCGCGCCCGGTGCCGCCGATGCCGCCCTGACCGTGGGCTCGGTCACCAAGTCCGGTGCGATGTCCTCGTTCTCCTCACGCGGACCGCGCCAGGGCCGGCCCGCCGTCAAGCCGGAGATCTCGGGCCCCGGCAGCGACATCGTCGCCGCGCGCGCCGGGGGCACCCTGGACGACGCCGCCGTCACCGAGCAGTACGCCTCGCTCTCGGGTACGTCGATGGCGAGCCCGCATGTGGCGGGCGCCGCCGCCCTGCTGGCCCAGCGGCACCCCGACTGGTCCGGCGCCCGGCTGAAGGCGGCACTGGTCGGCAGCGCCGCGCGGGTGGACGGTGCGACGGTCTCCGACACGGGGTCGGGCCTCACCGACGTACCGGCCGCGCTGGCCACCGCAGTGGTCGCCGAACCCGCCACGCTGGCCGCCCGGACCACGTACCCGAATTCCTCCGCGCAGCCGCAGAGCCGCGAGCTGACGTGGACGAACGCCACCGACAAGCCGGTGCGGCTCACGCTCTCCGCCGGGCAGGGCGGTGCGGTGCGGATCGGTGCGCGGACGCTGACGTGCCCGCGCGGTCCTCGGCCGTCTCGAAGGTCACCCTCGAACCCTCCGAGGTCGAGGCCGGAACGACATACGACGGTGCCGTGACCGCGACCTGGCCGGGGCACGGACGGGCGACCGTACCCGTTTCGATCCAGGCCGATCCGGAGACGTACACCCTCACCCTGACCGGTCCCGCACCGCGTGCGGGCAGCGAGGCCGCCTCGACGGGCGTGGTCCTGCAGAACGAACGCACCGGCGCGTCCCAGCTGATCGGGCTGACCGGCAGCACGCCGAGAAAGGTGACGCTGCCGCGCGGCAGCTACCGGGCCCTCGGGCACACCTGGGAGTACGACACGGTGGGCAACACCGTCGTCGGGACCACGGCGATCCACTTCGCCCGGCGGGTGACGGTGGACCGGGACGCCTCGGTCGCACTGGACACCGAGGGCGCCGAACCGGTACGGATCGGGGTGGATGACGGGTCCGCCCGGGTCGCCCTCCAGTCGGCGACCGGAATCGCCTCGCGGATCGACACCGGCTCCGGCACCGTGGACAGCGGACTCGTCGCACCGAGTTCCGCCGGGCAGTACCGCGTGGAGGCCGTGCCCACCACCGGCGGGACGCTGGACGGGCTCACCTTCTTCGGCGGGCTCAGCTGGCAGCAGCGTGAGGTCGACGCACACGAACCCGGCTCCTCCCCACAGGCCCTGAAGCTGCTGCTGTCGCAGTACAGCATCTACAGCTGGCTGGGCTCGACGACCGGCGAGGTCGTCGACATCGGCACCGGGGCGCACACCGACCCGGCGGCGATGGACTTCAAGGGCAAGGTCGTGCTCTGGACACCGGCGACCAGCGACACCTCGTTCAACAACGCGCTCTACCGAAAACTGACCGACGCCAATACGGCCGCCATCATGTACGTCGGCTACGGGCTCTCCGTCTACCGGCCGACTCCGGTGCTCCGGCTGGACCCGGCGAGCGTGCCCGCGCTGCGGGACCGGCTGGCCCAGGGCCCGCTGACACTCACCCTGAACGGCGTCAGCACCGGGGCGGACGCCTACTTTCTGCACCACACGGTCGACGGCCGGGTCCCGGCCGGAGCCGACTCGCGCAGGGTGACCGGAAGGCGCTGCCCATCGCCTCGTTGAAGGTCTGGTACGCCACGGACGGCACCGACTGGAAGCCGGCCGGAACAGCCCGTGGTGCCGATGGCCACTGGAAGGTCACCGTGCCGGCCCTGGGGACCGCCAAGGTCGATCTGAGGTCCCACCGTCACGGACTCCTCGGGCGCTTCGCTGACGGAGACGCTGATCGACGCCTACAACTCCGGCTGCGCCGACCTCTGGTGCTGACGGTACGGGCCGGCGCCGAGCGCGCCGGTTGAGGAGGGGGGCGGGGCCGTGCGCGGCTCCGCCCCCCGTTCTTCCCGTGCGGGGCATATTCGTTAGGGTGACGCCGTGGCAAGAGTGCGGTTGAGCGTGGCGGAACGGCGTGAAGAGCTGCTGCGCGCTGCCGTCGAACAGATCGAGGTGCGGGGCGTCGCGGCGGTCCGGATCGCCGATGTGGCCGCCGTGCTCGGAGTGAGCAACGCGCTCGTGCTCTACCACTTCTCGACCAAGGAGAAGCTGGTCGCCGCAGCCTTCGCGCATGCCGCCGAGGCCGACCTCGCGCAACTGCGCAAGGTGCTCGGCCGCCGCACCAGCGCGGTACGGCGGCTGCGCGCCGCCGTCCGCTGGTACGCGCCCACGGGGCAGGCCAAGGGGTGGCGGCTGTGGATCGAGGCCTGGGCCGCCTCGCTGCGCGATCCGGCGCTGCGCAATGTGGCCGGCGATCTCGACCAGCAGTGGAAGGCGGAACTGGCCGAGGTCATCGAAGAAGGCGCCGCCGCCGGTGAGTTCCACTGCGACGACCCGATGTCCGCGGCCTGGCGGCTGACCGCCCTGCTGGACGGTCTGGCCGTGCAGACGACGTCGTACGCGGGTCCGCTCTCCCGGGCCACGATGCTGGCCTGGACCGACGAGGCGCTCGCCCGCGAACTCGGCATCGACCACGAGGCACTGACGGCCTGACCGCGCCCGCCCCGGCCGGGTGGTCCGGGCGGCGGTTGGGACGGCGGTTCGGGCCGGTGGTTTCGGCCGGCCGGCGGCGGTCAGGTCTGGCGCACGGGTGCGTACGCGTCGCCGTCGAGTCCGAAGGTCCACGCCACACCGCCCTTCGCGGTCCTGGTGCCGGGCGGCACCCGCAGCCAGTAGACACGGTGTGTGCCGTCCGGCTCGGGGGTGGAGTTGACCACCTCGACCATCACCACGTCCTCGTCGCCGTCCAGCGCGATCCGCCACAGGACGCCCGTCTCGTCACGGTGGACCGGCTCCGCGCCGGATTCGGTGAGGTATCGGTCGTAACCGTAGAACTCCAGCATCACGCGGCGCAGTTCCGCGTTCTCCTCCTCGCGTATCCGCTTCGGGGTCAGGGAGTTCAGTTCCTCCAGGAACTGGGCGGGCACCGGCATGCCGCGCCAGGCGTGGAGAGCGAAACCGTCGCGGTAGGCGAGCGCCGGGCCGTCCCCGCGGTCGAGCCGGCCCGCCTCGTCCCGGTGCAGCGCCTCCGGCCGCTCACTGATCACCACGGCGCGCTCGTAGGGCCACCACCAGCCCGCGTGCCTGGCCACCTCCGCCAGACCGTCGAGCCGGTCGCCCCGGCCGTCGAAAGCGGCGAGCCAGGCCGCGTCGTGCTGGCCCAGGACCGCGTCGAGCAGCACCAGCCGGACGTCGGACTCGTCCTCGGGGCGCTCCGAGAGGTCCGCGACGACACCGGCCCTGATCCGCTCGGCGAGCGCCGCGGTGGTCTCCCAGAGCTGTGCGCCCGTGGCGGACCACAGCGCGGACCAGCCCGCCGGGCCCAGCTCGTCGTACATCCGCCGCCGCTCCTGCGCCCAGGGCCGCGTCCGTACCTCGTCGCGCACCGAACGTCCGGCGTCGGCGAGCTTCTCGACGGCCTCCACCGCGGCCCTGGGCGAGTCGACCCAGACGATCCGCTCCGGCTCGGCGAGTCCTGCGCTGCGGTAGGCGAGCCGCAGCCCGTCCTCGGCCGCGGACCGGTCGGCCGCGCCGGTCGCCGCTGCCACGGCCCGCCATGAGTCCACGTACTGCATCTGTCTTCCCCGTCCCCTGTGTTCCGTCTGTCCTGTGTGCCGTATGTTGTGTGTTGTGTTCTGTGTTCTTCGTGGCGCGTAGTGCGCTGCGTGGGCCGCCGTCAGTCCGCGACGATGCGGACCGCCCCCGGTGTGTACTCCCGCTGGCGCACCACGCGGTACCAGCCCTTCGACAGCGGTATCGCCGCGTGCTCCTCGTGCACCACGCGACCACCCTCGGGGAGATGGAGCAGCATCGGCCCGAACACCCCCGCCTCGCGCATCAGCCGCCCCGGCCCCTGAACCGCGTGGGCATGGCCGGTGACCTCGCCCAGCGCGAGGACCATGCGGCCCTTGCCGTCCCTCGGCTCACCCGGCGCGTCCACGAGATGCGCGGGCACCGCCGACTCCTCCAACGACACGATCAGTACATCGCCCTGCCGGTACACAGACGTCTCCCCTCGATGGCCGCACCCGCTGTGCCGGCCACGGAGAAAACGCTACGGGGAGGGTCTGACAATCGACCGGCGGCGGCCGAGCCCGGCGGCCCCTCGCGGAGGTCCCGGGTGCGCCGTTGTCAGTGCGGCTTGATAAACCTTGTGAACATCAGCCGTCTCCCAGTACCAGGAGCTCAGGGTCATGTCCGGTGTGGACCATCTGCACGAGTTGCTAGGCCTTCCCGCTGTCGACTTCCAGCACGCGACGGGTGAGGCACCCGGGCAGGCCGCCGATGCGGCAGCCTGGCGCATCTCGGTCGATCCGTACGACGACGAGTCCGAGATGACCTGGGAGGACGCCTTCCAGGCATTCCTGAAGGCGGTCGACCCGGCCGGTGTCCGGGCCCTGATCGTCGGTCAGTGGGGCGAGTCGTACGAGGAGCCCTCGTCCTACCCGATCGATCTGATCATCGCCGCCGCCGACCGGCTGACCTCGCTGGAGGCCGTCTTCGTCGGCGACATGACCATGGAGGAGAACGAGATCTCCTGGATCGAGCAGTCGGATGTCACGGCGCTGCTCAATGCTTTTCCCGGACTGCTCGAACTGGGTGTGCGCGGCGGCACGGACCTGGTCTTCTCCCCCTCGAAGCACGAGCGGCTGCGTTCGCTGACCATCGAGACCGGCGGCCTGCCGGTCGGGGTGATCCGGGGCATCCTGGACAGCGAGCTGCCCGCGCTGGAGCGGCTCGACCTCTGGCTCGGTGTCTCCGCGTACGGGGGCGACGCCGATGTGGCCGACCTGGCCCCGCTGCTCTCCGGCACGCGCTTCCCCCGGCTCACCCATCTCGGTCTGCGCAACAGCGAGTTGCAGAACGAGATCGCGACGGCCGTCGCGAGTGCCCCGGTCGTCGCGCAGCTGCGTGTCCTCGACCTGTCGAACGGGACCATGGGCGACGAGGGCGCGGCGGCGCTGCTGGACGGCCAGCCGCTGACCCATCTCGAACGGCTCGATCTGCACCACCACTTCATGACCGAGCCGATGGAGCGCCGGGTCACGGAGGCGCTGGAGCCGCACGGCGTGCGGGTCGATGTGTCGGAGCGCGAGAAGCCCTGGGGCGACCGCGGCGTCGAAGGCCGCTACACCTCGGTCTCGGAGTGAAGTGCAATGACTGACATCGAACACCCCGAGACCTTTCACGGCCTGCCCGTCCATACCCTTCCCGGGCCCGACGGGACCCCCGGCATCCCCCTCCCGGACGCCGGTTCGGTCGCGTGGCGGCTGGAGAGCGCCTGGCAGGGCGATCTGACGTTCGGCCCGCTGTGGCAGCACTTCGTCGACACGGTCGACACGACGCAGGTGCGGGCCCTGCTGATCGGCCCCTGGTGGCAGGAGGAGTACGAGTCCTTCGCCCCGGTCGTCGATCTGCTGGTCGGTCATGCCGACCGTTTCCCGGCCCTGCGGGCGCTGTTCCTCGCCGATGTCGTCAGCGAGGAGTGCGAACTGTCGTGGCTGGAGATGTGCGACATAACCCCGGTGGTCGAGGCGTTCGGCGAGCTGGAGGAGCTGGCGGTGCGCGGCTGCGGCGAGCAGGTCGACGACCGGCCTTCGCTCGGTCTGCGGCCGGTGCGGCACAAGTCGCTCAAGTCGCTGCGGTTCGAGTCCGGCGGGCTCCCGTCCGACATCGTGCGGGCGATCGGCGCCTCCGAGCTGCCCGCGCTGGAACGCCTCGAACTCTGGCTCGGTGTAACCGAGTACGGCGGTGACACCACGGTCGAGGACCTTGCTCCGCTGCTGTCCGGTGCGTCGTTCCCCGCCCTGCGCCACCTGGGGCTGCAGAACAGCGAGATCCAGGACGAGATCGCGGCCGCCGTGGCCTCCGCCCCGGTCGTCGCCCAACTGGAGTCGCTCTCCCTCGCGATGGGAACCCTGGGTGACGAAGGCGCCGAAGCGCTGCTCTCGGGCCAGCCGCTCACCCATCTGACCTCGTTGGATCTGCACCATCACTACATGAGCGACCCGCTGGTGGACCGGCTGAGGAAGCTCCTCGGTCCGGATCGGGTGAACGGCGAGATCGACGAGGTCGAGTACTGGGATCCGGAAGAGGACGTCGACCGCTATGTCGCCGTCAGCGAGTAGCACGGCAGGCCCGTCGCCGCGCTTCGCCGTCGTGGGTGTGCCCGGCAACCGCCGGGTCACGCTCTTCCAGGACGCCGTGCGCGCCGCCGGGCTGCCGACGGCGCGCGTCGTGACCTGGCTGGACGTACTGCGCGGCGAGGCCGTGTTCCTGCCCGGCGAGACCGTACGGCTGGATTCGCCCGGTGAGGACACCGAGGTGGAGCGGCTGCTCCGCACGGTCGGGGATCCGACCAGGGTCGAGGGAACCGCCCTCTGGTACGCCCGGTTCACCGCGGCCGTGCGGGAGGTGGCGCGGGCGGCGGGCGCTGCCGGTGCCGTGCTGCTGGACGATCCCGGTGATGTCGCGGTGCTGTTCGACAAGCGGCTCTGCCATGCGGTGCTGGACGGCGCCGGGGTTCCGGTCCCGGCGTCGCCGACCTCGGGAGCCGGGGCGCCCGTGGTGCGGGACTGGGCGGACGTCCGCGAGCGGATGGCGGACCACGGCATGCCCAGGATCTTCGTGAAGCTCGCGCACGGCTCGTCCGCCTCGGGGGTCCTGGCCGTGGAGACGGCCGGGCCCGGCCGGGTCAGGGCCACCACATCGGTGGAGCGCGACGCATCCGGCCGGCTCTTCAATTCCCTGCGGGTGCGCCGCGTCACGACGGAACGGGAGGTCGCGGCGATCGTCGACGCACTCGCACCGGACGGGCTGCACATCGAGCGCTGGCTGCCCAAGGCCACTCAGCGCGGCCGGGCGACGGATCTGCGGGTCGTGGTGGTGGCGGGCCGGGCCACCCATGCCGTCGTGCGCACCAGCCATTCCCCCATGACCAACCTTCACCTCGGTGGCACGCGCGGAGATCTCGACGACGTCCGCGCGGCCGTGGAGGCGGCGGGCGGCGGCTGGAGCGAGGCCCTGGCCGTGTGCGAGCGGGCCGCGGAGTGCTTCCCGGACACCCTGTGTGTGGGCGTCGATCTGCTGCCCTCGACCGGCTGGCGGCGCTTCGCCGTCGGCGAGGTCAACGCCTTCGGAGATCTCCTGCCGCGGCTGACCGGCCTTCCGGGCAGCGGCGCCGAGGGCCTGGACACGTATGCGGCGCAGGTCGCCGCCGTAATGAACAGAGCAAGGAACCACCGTGCAACCGCCACTGCCTGACACCGCGCGCACCCCCGCGGACGCCCGGAACCCCGACATGAGCGAGGTCGTGGGCAGCCACGACCTGCTGCTCGTCACCCTCGACACACTGCGCTACGACGTGGCGGTGGAGCTCACCGCCGCGGGACGCATTCCGCATCTGGCGCGCCATCTGCCGGGCGGTGTCTGGGAGAAGCGGCATGCGCCGGGAAGCTTCACCTACGCCTCCCACCAGGCGATCTTCGCCGGCTTCCTGCCCACACCGGCGGGCCAGGGGCCGCACCCCCGGCTGTTCGCGGCGCGTTTCGCGGGCAGTGAGTCCACCGCCTCGGACACCTTTGTCTTCGACACCCCGGACCTGCTCTCCGGCCTCGTCGGCGTGGGCTACCGCACGGTGTGCATCGGCGGTGTCGGCTTCTTCAACCGGCGGGGACCGCTCGGCTCCGTGCTGCCCGGCATGTTCCAGGAGAGCCACTGGGAGCCGGAGTTCGGCGTGGCGTCGCCCACCTCCTTCGAGGCACAGGTGGCCCGTGCCGAGCAGGTCGTCGCCCAACTCCCTGCGGAGCAGCGGCTGTTCCTCTTCGTCAATGTGTCCGCCATGCATCAGCCCAACTGGTTCCACCGGCCTGGCGCCAGCCGCGAGGCGGGCGACTCCCGCGCCACGCACGCCGCGGCCCTGGAGTACGTCGACGCCCATATCGGCAGGCTCTTCGCCGCCGCGAGCAGCCGCCGCCGCTGTTTCGCCATCGTCTGCTCGGACCACGGCACGGCGTACGGGGACGACGGCTACACCGGTCACCGGCTCGGTCACGAGTCCGTCTGGACCGTTCCGTACGCGCACTTCTTCCTGGAACCGGGGGCCACCGCACCATGAGCCGCACCACCACCGCCGCGCCGGCCACCCGGCCGTACCAGAGCTATGTCTACGCCTATCCGCACAAGACCGCCTACCGGCCGCTCGCCGACCGGCCGGGGCTGCGCGAGCTGTGGGCGGCCGAGCGCAAGGACGCGCTCTCGCTCTACCTGCACATACCGTTCTGCGAGGTCCGCTGCGGCTTCTGCAATCTCTTCACCCGGATCGGTGCTCCCGACGAGCTGACGACCCGGTACCTCGACGCGCTGGACCGGCAGGCCACCGCGGTCCGTGATGCGCTGGGCGACGACGGGCCGGTGCGTTTCGCCGCGGCCGCGTTCGGCGGGGGTACGCCCACGTTCCTGACCGCGGCGGAGCTGGAGCGGCTCTGCGACATCGCGGAGAAGCGGATGGGCGCCGATCTGCGGTCCGTTCCGCTCTCGGTCGAGACGTCGCCGTCGACCGCGACGGCCGACCGGCTGGCCGTCCTCGCCGACCGCGGTACGACCAGGATCAGCATCGGGGTGCAGAGCTTCGTCGAAGCGGAGGCGCGGGCCGCGGTGCGCCCGCAGCGGCGGGCCGATGTGGAGGCGGCGCTGGACCGGATACGCGATGCCTGTATCCCGGTCCTCAACATCGACCTGATCTACGGCATCGACGGGCAGACCGAGGACAGCTGGCGCACCTCGCTGGACGCGGCGCTCGGCTGGCGGCCGGAGGAGCTGTATCTCTACCCGCTGTACGTGCGCCCGCTGACCGGTCTGGGACGGCTCGACGCGGACGGCGGGGCGTCGGCCGACGCGGCCTGGGACGAACAACGGCTGCGGCTGTACCGGGCGGGCCGGGACCATCTCCTGGCCCATGGCTACGAGCAGGTTTCGATGCGGATGTTCCGCCGCGCCGACGCCCCGCGCACGGACGGCCCCGACGACTACGCCTGCCAGACCGACGGCATGATCGGCCTGGGGTGCGGCGCCCGCTCGTACACCACCAAGCTGCACTACTCCTTCGACTACGCGGTCGAGATGCGGGAGGTGCGGGCGATCATCGACGGCTACGCCGCCACCGAGGACTTCTCGCACGCGGAGGTCGGACGGTACGTCGACGGCGACGAGGCCCGCCGGCGCCATCTCCTGCAGTCGGTCCTCCAGGCCGAGGGGCTGCGACTGGCCGACTACCGGGAGCGGTTCGGCACCTCGCCGGCCGACGACTTCCCCGCCGAGCTGGCCCGGTTCGAGGCACGCGGCTGGCTCGACGCACCGGCCGGGGCGTCCGGACTGCTACGGCTCTCCCCCGAGGGCCTGGCCCACTCCGACGCGCTGGGCCCGGAACTCTTCTCCCCCGACGTACGCGCCGCGATGGCCGCGTACGAACTGAAGTGAGCCCGCCCATGGACCTGACGATCCTCTACCGCGGCCCGCTCTCGTCGTGCGACTACGACTGTCCGTACTGCCCGTTCGCCAAGCGGCGCGACAGCCCGGAGCAACTGCGTGCCGACCGGGCCGCGCTGGAGCGGTTCACAGCGTGGGCCGCGGCGCAGACCGATGACCGGATCTCGGTCCTGTTCACGCCGTGGGGCGAGGGCCTGGTCCGCTCCTGGTACCGCCGTGCGCTGGTCGAGCTGGCGCAGCTGCCGCACATCCGCCGGGTCGCGATCCAGACCAACATCAGCAGCCGTACGGGCTGGCTGGCCGAGGCCGGTGAGGTGGGCCGCGAGAAGATCGCGCTGTGGTGCACGTACCACCCGGGGCAGACGCCGCACGAGCGGTTCCTCACCAAGTGCCGGGAGCTGACCGCGCTCGGCATCCGGCACAGTGTCGGTGTGGTCGGGCTCGACGACCATCTCGACGAGGCACGGCGGCTGCGCGCCGCGCTGCCGGACGAGGTCTATCTCTGGGTGAACGCGGCGGAGGGCCACACCTATACGGACGAGGAGGCGGACCGCTGGACGGCCATCGACCCGCTCTTCCCCTACAGCCGGCATCCGCACCGGTCGGCCGGGCTGCCCTGCAGGACCGGTGAGTCGGTGATCTCGGTGGACGGCGACGGCACCGTGCGGCGCTGCCATTTCGTACCGGCGGAGCTCGGCAACCTCTACGACGGGAGCTACCGGCGGGCGCTCGGGCCGCGCGCCTGTCCGCTGGCGGTCTGCGACTGCCACATCGGCTATGTGCACCTGGAGACGCTGCCGCTGTACGACGTCTTCGCGGGCGGTGTGCTGGAGCGGATACCGGCGGATCCGCTGTCGTGGCCCGCCGGACCGGCCTGAGGTCCAGGCGGGTCCGGCGAGCGACCCCGGCCTTGCTACGAGGGCGACCTGCTGCTTGTCACCGTCAATGTCCCCGCTTCGTCCTGGTCCCCGCTCCCGGACCTCGGCGCGCGGCTGCGCGCCGTGATCACGACATTGCCGGAGGCGGTGGTGGCCTGCCTGCCCCGCGGCTCCGCCGAGGATCTCGCCCGCTTCGTCACGCGGCCCGAATCGCTTCGCCGACCGGATGAGGGCACGGGCGAAGGAACCCGCGAGGGGCCAACGATCCGAAGCGGGGATTCGCCGGCAGTGGGCGGCGACTTTGTCGAGGATGAGCAAACCGCGGCCAGCGGAGACACTTCCGCAATCAAGTGGCTTCTCGACTGGATCACGCCGGGCTCGCGGGGTCCGGCCTGATCCAGACGAAAGACCCTAGAGCGGCAGGAGGTCCGGGCGCTTGGCTTCGACGTGGTCGCCCGAGGACTCGCCGCGCAGCCGTCGGCCGATCCACGGAACCAGGTACTCGCGCGCCCAGTGGATGTCGTCGCGCCGCACTTCGAGGGTGCCACGCTGTGCCTGCGGGGGCCATTCCTGGTCGGGGTCGGCCGGCACGTCGATGCCGAGGACCTGGGCGGCGCGCAGCGCGACCCTGGTGTGTCCCTCGGGCGACAGATGGAGCCGGTCGTCGTCCCAGGCGCGCCGGTCCTGGACGGACCGCAGCGACCACAGGTCCAGGACCGGGCAGTCGTAGCGGTCGGCGATGGCCCGTACATGGGCGGTGTACGTGGCGATCTTGCCGCGCAGATGGCGCAGCACGGGAACGCCACGGGTGTCGAAGCCGGTGGTGACCATGACCGTGCCGACCGCCTCGGTCAACTCGGCGACGGCGCGCTCGAAGCGCTCGGCCACGTCGTCGGGGTCGGTGCCCGGCCGGATGATGTCGTTGCCGCCGGCGCAGAAGCTCACCAGGTCGGGTGCGAGCTCCCTGGCGCGGGGCACCTGCTCCTCGACGATCTGGTCGAGGAGGCGTCCGCGTACGGCGAGATTGGCGTACCCGAAATTCCCGTGCGCGGAGCCTTCGGCGCCCGTCGCCGCATCGGGGTCCGGGAGCTGGTCCGCGAGGAGTACCGCGAAACGGTCCGCCCAGCCGACGAAGGTCCCGTCCGGGCCGGGGTCGCCGACTCCCTCGGTGAAGCTGTCGCCGATCGCCGCGTACGACCCGATGACGCCCTGTCGGTTGTTGACGCCACGTTGGTTTTTTCTCGAATCGTCTGCCACAAACGCTTATCCTGCACCGCTGAATGTGACCTACGCGACCGTAATAAGGGGTTGACGGGTGGTGAGATAGACCACCCGGTCAGTTTTTGGTAAAGGGGGAATAAGCAGAGGGGCGGTGCGCCGCCGCGCACCGCCCCTGCTGTGTTGCTCAGGTCATGCTTTGTCGCTCAGCTGCCCGGCCGTTCGGCTCAGACGTAGATGCCGTGCGAGGCCAGGAAGGCGATCGGGTCGATGTCCGAGCCGTACCCCGGGCCCGTGCGGACCTCGAAGTGCAGGTGCGGGCCGGTGGCGTTGCCGGTGGCACCGGAGAGGCCGACCTGCTGGCCGGCGCTCACGGCCTGACCCGCCGAGACGGAGAGGGAGGACATGTGGCCGTACTGCGAGTAGTGGCCGTCGGCGTGCCTGATGACGACCTGGTTGCCGTACGCGCCGCCCCAGCCGGCGGTGACGACGGTACCGGAGGTGATGGCCTTGACGCTGGTGCCGGTGGCGACGGGGAAGTCGATGCCGGTGTGGCTGCCGCTGGACCAGTTGGAGCCGGAGGCCCGGTAGTTGGTGGTGTGGTTGCCGGGGACCGGGTGGGCGTAACCGGAGGCGGTGCTCCGGGCGGCCGGGGCCTTGGTCTCCGGGGCGGCGGTCACGGACTTGGCCGGGGCGGACTTCTGCGCGGCCGACGAGGCGACCGAGGGCGCCTTCGACGGGAGGGCCGAGCCGGTGCCGGCGCCGGTGGGCGCGGCGTTGCCGGACGCCTTGGCAACGAGGGTCAGTTTCATGCCCGGGAAGATCAGGCTGGGATCCTCGCCGACGACCTTGCGGTTGTCCTGGTACAGCTTCTGCCAGCCGCCCTTGATCTTGTGCTCGGCGGCGATCTTCGACAGGTAGTCGCCGGAGACGACGGAGTACGTCGTGGTGGCGGCCTGCTTCTGGGAGACCGGCGCGGCCTGCGTGGCGGCGGCCGACTTCGGTGCGGCGGCCGGAGCGGCCTGCTCCACGGCGTGGGCACCGGTGGCACCGAGCAGCGGCAGTGCGACGACGGCGCCGCCGGCGCTTGCCGCGGCGACGCCACGGGCGATGGTGCTGATCTTCGGACGACGGTGCTTACCCGATATGGGCATGAAGTACTTCCTCTCCGGCGCCTACGAGGTGAGCTGTCGGGTTCGGGCTGGAGATGCCCGGCCGCGCCGAGCGCGACTTCACCCCGAGCCGACCGGATTTCTCCGGTCGGCGGCTTACCTGGTTCCCCCGCTCCTGCCACGCGATGAGTGGATGCGGATTCCGGTCGGCGGCAGGATTAGGCGGTCCGTCCGGATTGACGGTGACCGTAAGCGAGCCGGGACGACGAGAACAAGCCACGGGTTCCACGCCGGAATCCGCGCCGGGAATTCAGCGCGGAATTCCGGTCACACTCCGTGGATTAAGGATCTTTGATTTCCGCGCCGCGCACGGATGCCCCAACATTGCCGTCACCACACACCGTCACGGATATGATTCCGCTCACGAGGCGGCACCCATGTCCCGCATAAACGGGGCATGTTATGGCAAATAACCGCATTACGGACATGCCGCGAGTGTCACCCCCGTCGGAGCCTCAGCACCCGCGCGTCGAGATCGCCTCGGAGTCCGGTGTGCAGTCCCTGATGCAGCAGCGCCGAACCGTGGTGCACCGCCCCCGTGTCCAGGCAGGTGTACGTCGCCGCGGGGTCGAGCCCGCGCAGCCGCAGAGCCGGGGGCCGCTCCCCGTACCTCTGCGCCTCCAGCCACATCAGGACCACGGTCTCCTCCCCGTGGACGTACTGGACCGCACTGAGTCCGCCGCGCGGCTCGCGCAGCCGGTACAGCTCGCCCCACTGCACGATCGGCCGGATCTCCTTGTAGATGTCCACCCAGGTCCGCGCCTCGGCCAGCTCCTCCTCGCTCCATTCAGTGAGGTCCCCGCCGACCCCGAGCACACCGGCCATCGCGCTCACGAAACGGAAGCGCAGCGAGCTGACCCTGCCGTTGAGCTGGTGGTTCGGACTGTCGGTGACCCAGGCGGCCATCACCCGGGCCGGATGGAGGTGCCCGAAGCCCTCCTGGATGGCGAGACGGTCGAGCGGGTCGGTGTTGTCGGAGGTCCACACCTGGTCCGTACGGGACAGGATCCCCAGGTCGATCCGGCCGCCGCCGCCCGAGCAGGACTCGAACGCGACCGAGGGATGCGCGGCCCTGAGCCGGTCGATCAGCGCGTACAGCGCGTCCACGTGCTCGATCCAGAGCTTCTGCGGGTACTCCTCGCCCGGCCAGCCCGCATCGGTGAAGCAGCGGTTGAAGTCCCATTTCACATAGTCGACAGGTGTTTCGGAGAGCAGCGTGTCCAGCTGCTCCCAGAGATACTCCTGCACATCGGGGCGAGCCAGATTGAGCACCAGCTGATGGCGGTACTCCGTCCGCGCCCGCCCGGGGAAGTGCTGCACCCAGTCGGGGTGGGCGCGATAGAGATCACTGTCCGCATTGACCATTTCCGGCTCGACCCAGATTCCGAACTGCATGCCGAGCCCGTGCACTTCGTCGGCGAGCGGCTTCAGGCCGCCGGGGAAGCGGTCCGGATTCGGCGTCCAGTCGCCGAGCCCGGCCCGGTCACTGGTCCGCTGCCCGAACCACGCGTCGTCCACCACGAACAGCTCGACGCCCATCGCGGCGGCGCGCTCGGCGAGGGCACGCTGCTGGTCCATCGAGATGTCGAAGCCCGTCGCCTCCCAGGAGTTGTAGAGCACCGGCCGCAGGTTCTCCGCGTCCGGGATCACATGGGCCAACTGCCAGGCATGCCAGGCGCGGCTCGCGCCGCCGAACCCCTGCCCGCTCCACAGACCGGCGAATACGGGCGTGGTGTACGACTCCCCCGGCGTGAGCCGCAGCAGTCCGGAGTCGTCGTAGCCGGCGCCGCCGGTGATCTGTACGAGCCCGTCGGGCAGCCGCTGCACGGAGATCCGCCACGACCCGGACCAGCCGAGCGCGCAGCCGTAGACCTCGCCGCTCTCCTCGGTCGCCGCACCGTCGGCGTCCAGCGCGACCCACGGCAGGTACTGGTGGCCGGTGTGGCCCCGCCTGCTGGAGATGACGCTCTCGCCGTAGGTCAGCTCCGCCCGCGCGATCCGCGACTCCGCCGCCCAGCGTCCGTGCAGCCGGCTCAGCCGCCAGCCGTCCCGGGCGGGCAGCGACCAGGCGGCCGCGTCGGCGCGCAGCAACTCCAGCGGCGCGCCGTCCGGTCCGGCGTGGGCGACGGTGGCCCAGCGCTCCACGACATCGGAGTCGTCCCGCATCCGGTAGTGCAGGGTGAGGGCGAGCCGGTGCACGGAGTCGGTGAAGTCGATCCGCAGTTCGTCCCCGTCCACCACGGCGGCGCCGAAGGCCCACTCGGTGCCGCGAACCTCGGGGGTGCGTACCGAGAGTGCCGGGCGGACGAACCTGGGGCCGCCCTCCACCGGATACTCCTCCCGGCCGTCGAGATGGGACTCGAAGGCCCTGAAGGGCAGCTCCGGTGCCGCGGCCAGCGCCTCGGCCGCCGCGAGAGTGATCCTCGGCCCCCAGTGCAGATGGATCAGCTCGTCCTGCTCGGTCAGTCGCAGTGCGTAGCTGCTGCTCGCCCCGGTGAGCAGCCAGGTCCGGCCGGTGTTGCCCGTCTCGATCATCGTATCCCCACATTCAAACAGTTCCGCACATCATCGACCATCGGCGGGGCACGGGCAACGGCCTGGCGAGGAATTCACCGGGCGGATTCGCCGCGGGAGAACCGGAGTTCGCCCGGGTATCGACAGGGAAAGGCCGAGATGATTGCCTGAGGAATCAATGTCGTATCGTCGCCGGAGTGGCCTCGCCGGTGACTCGCGCCGGCACCAGACACTCCAGGAGTCACCGTGACGCAGCAGTTGCCACAGGTCCCGTCGACGGAACCCGAGCTGGCGGGTGTCCGTAACTTCCGCGACGTGGGCGGGCTGCCCACCACGGACGGCCGGCGGGTGCGGCACGGGCGGCTCTTCCGCAGTGGTCACCTCGCACACGCCACCGCCGAGGACGCCTCCTTCCTCGGCGGCCTCGGCCTGCACACGATCTTCGACTTCCGCAATGCCGCCGACCGCAGGCTCGACGGGCTGGACGTGGATCTGCCGGGCGTACGGAATGTGAGCATCCCGCTCTCCGACCCGGCCGACGGCTCACAGTTCTGGCACATGGTCCGCGACGGCGATGTCGAGCAGCTGCGCTCGGTCCTCGCCGACGGCAAGGGAACGAACCGGATGATCGCCTCGTACCGCTCGATCATCCGGGACCGCACCGCCGAGCACAGCCGGGTCCTGCACTCCCTGGCGGAGGACAGCGTGCCCGCCCTGATGCACTGCGCGGCGGGCAAGGACCGGGCCGGTCTGTCGATCGCGGTGTCACTGCTCGCCGTCGGCGTCGAGCGCGATGCCATTGAGGCCGACTATCTGAAGTCCAACGACGCGCACCGCCGCTACAAGGTGCGTCGCAGCGACACCTCGGCGCAGGGCATGTCGGCCGAGGTGGTGGAACTGCTGAATCCGCTCTTCGGCGCCCACGCCGAGTACCTCGCCGCGGCGTTCGCCACCATCGACGAGACCTGGGGCAGCACGGAGCGCTACTTCTCCGAAGGCCTGGGACTCGCCCCCGAGACCCGTGAGCGGCTGCGCGACCGGCTCCTCGACGAGGCGTAGCCGGGCCCGCCCGGCGGCGGTGGTCAGCCCTTGCCGGCCACCGCGAAGAGCAGATAGAGGAAGGCCGCGAAGATGTGTCCGGCGATGAGGTAGGCGAACAGCCGGATCACCACACCGCGCGGAAACTTCCGCTCCTGGGCCTCGTAGTTCTTCCTGGACCCGAGCGGGTCGAAGTTCTCTGAATCGGACATGACAGTCCTCTCTGGCGACCGGAGTAACCGGTCTCAGCGACGGTGGACCCCGCTGCCGAGGCACAGCTCGGCGGCGGGGCTCTGCAGCAGGGTGTGGACGAAGAGCAGCTCGGCGCCGTCGCGGTCGACGGCCGTGATCCGGTGCGGGGTGAGCGAATCGAAGTGTGCGCTGTCACCGGAGGCGAGGTCGTGCACGGTGTCCCCGAGCCAGACCCGGAGGTGCCCGGCGAGCACGTACAGCCACTCCTCGCCGGGATGGACGCGTACGAGATCGCCCTGCGCACCGTGCGGAACCCGGACGCGGAGCGCCTGCATCGCCCGGCCGGAACCGCCGGCCTGCTGGTACATCCAGCCATCGGCCTCGGCTCCCTCGAACGTCCCGCCGCGGATGATCGCGTCACGTTCCGGGGGCTTCTCGCCGAGCAGCTCGGAGACCGTCGTACCGTAGATCCTGGCAAGACCGAGGAGCATCGGCAGCGACGGCTGGCGACGGCCCGTTTCGAGCCGGGAGAGATGGGCGGGTGAGAGCCCCGCCCGCTGAGCGGCGGTCTCCAGGGTGAGACCACGGCTCCGGCGCAGGTCGCGCAGGCGTGGCGCGACTCCGGGCAGCTCGTCGGCCGCCTCTCCGTCTGGAGGATTCATGTACCTATTGGGCCAGGAACCTGCCTGGGAGGCAAATTTCTTGCCTCTCAGGCAAAAGGTATCCGGCTCAGCGGTTGGCGACGGCCTGTTTCACCAGTGTCCTGCCGAAGTCCCACATCAGCCCGCCGCCGCTGTGTGCGTCGTCCATCACCGCGGTGAACGCCGTGACGAACCGGTCGACGTCCGATTCGTCGATCACCAGCGGCGGAATCAGCTTGATCACTTCCAGGTGATCGCCCGAGACCTGGGTGAGGATGCGGTGCTTCTGGAGCAGCGGCACCACCACCATCTGCGCGAAGAGTCCCTTGCGGGCCGCCTGCAGCATCGTCCAGCGGCTGCGCAGCTTGAGGGACGACGGCCGGCCGAACTCGATGCCGATCATCAGCCCGCGCCCGCGCACCTCGTGCAGCAGCTCGTAGCGGTCGACCAGTGCGGTCAGTCGGTCGCGCAGCAGCTCGCCGGTGCGGCGCGCATGCGCGACGGTCTCCTCGTCCTCCATCACCGCGAGGACCGCGAGCCCGGCCGCCATCGCCTGGGCGTTGGAGCCGAAGCTCGCGGAGTGGACCAGGACCCGGTCCATCGACGAGTAGACCCGCCGGAAGATCCAGTCCTTGCCCAGGGTCGCCCCGACCGGCACATAGCCGCCGGAGAGCGCCTTGGCGACACAGACCAGATCGGGCTCGACCCCCTCCTCGTGCTGGTACGCGTAGAAGTCGCCGGTCCGGCCCAGGCCGGTCTGCACCTCGTCGGCGATGAGCAGGGCCTTGTGCCTGTGCAGCAGCTCCTGCGCGTCCCGCAGGAAGCCGGGCGGCACGGCGTGGACGCCCTTGCCCTGGATCGGCTCGACGACCAGTGCCGCCACGTCTCCGCGTTTCAGCTCGCGCCGCAGTGCGTCGAGATCGCCGAGCGCGATGGCGGTGTCCGGCAGCAGGGGGGCGAAGCCGTCCCGGAAGCCGTCCTCCCCGTTGACCGAGAGGGAGCCGGTCGTCAGCCCGTGGAAGGCGTGGGTGCAGTAGAGGATCCTGGGCCTGCCGGTGGCGTAGCGGGCGAACTTCAAGGCCGTCTCGACCGCTTCCGTGCCGCTGTTGCCGAAGAAGACCCGGTCCAGGTGCGGGCTGTGCGCGAGCAGCTTCTCGGCCAGCAGCCCGGGCAGCGGCTGACAGTCGAAGCGGGTGAGGTCGGCGAGCGAGGCGTCCAGGACATCGTGCAGGGCCTTGCGTACGACGGGGTGGTGCCGGCCGAGACCCATCACGCCGAATCCGGCGAGCATGTCGAGGTAGTCGTTGCCGTCCGCGTCCCAGAAGTGTGCGCCCTCGGCCCGTTCGTAGACCTTGTCGAAGCCGATGGTACGGAGCATCCGGGGCAGCTGGTGGTTGAGGTATTTCGTGTGCAGCTCGTAGCGTTCGGCGCCGCGCTCCGCGAGGAGCCGCGCCAGGTCGAAGCCCTTGGGCCCGTCGTCCTTCATGCCCCGCTCTCCTCGGTTCCTGTCGCCGCCTCCCTGGCGGCCAGTACGGCGCTGATCCGGCCGGCGATCTCGACCGGGGTGAGCCCGATGTCGGCCAGCACCTCGGCACGCTTGCCGTGCGCGAGGAACTGCTCGGGGATGCCGAACGTGCGCAGCGGTACGTCCACCCCGGCGTCCCGCAACGCCTGCCCGACCGCCGATCCGACGCCCCCTGCCCGGCTGTTGTCCTCGACGACGGCGACCAGCCGGTGCCGTCCGGCGAGCGGGGGCAGCTCCTCGTCGACCGGCTTGACCCAGCGCGGGTCGACGACGGTGCAGCGGATGCCGGCCCCGGCGAGCAGATCGGCGGCCTTCAGACAGACCGGGGCGAGCACTCCGACGGCCACGAGCAGCACATCGGGGTTGTCCGCCCGGTGCAGCACGTCCATGCCCCCGATCCGGCCGATCGCCGGGACCGGCTCCCCCACCGCCTCCTTGGGGAACCGGATCACGGTGGGTGCGTCGTCGACGGCGACGGCCTCGCGGAGCTGGGCCCGGAGTTCGTCGGCGTCGCGCGGGGCGGCGATCCGCAGCCCGGGGACGACCTGGAGCACGGACATGTCCCACATGCCGTTGTGCGAGGGTCCGTCGGGTCCGGTGACGCCGGCCCGGTCGAGGACGAAGGTCACCCCGCACCGGTGCAGCGCGACGTCCATCAGCAGCTGGTCGAAGGCCCGGTTGAGGAAGGTGGCGTAGACGGCGACGACCGGGTGGAGACCGCCGGTGGCCAGTCCCGCCGCGGACACGGCGGCATGCTGCTCGGCGATGCCGACGTCCCAGACCCGGTCGGGGAACGCCTCGGCGAACTTCGTCAGTCCGACGGGGTGCAGCATCGCCGCCGTGATGGCCACGACGTCCGGCCGCTCCGCGCCGATCGCGGCGATCTCGTCCCCGAACACCGACGTCCAGGAGGGCCCGCCGGCCGGGGCGAGCGGTGCGCAGGTCAGCGGGTCCATCGCGCCGACGGCGTGGAAACGGTCGGCCTCGTCCCGGAGCGCGGGCGGGTAGCCGCGGCCCTTCTCGGTGAGGCAGTGCACCAGCACCGGGCCGTGGAAGCGTTTCGCCCGGTGCAGGGCGGATTCGACGGCCGCGACGTCATGGCCGTCGATCGGCCCGACGTACTTGAGCCCGAGGTCCTCGAACATGCCCTGCGGGGCGAAGGCGTCCTTGAACCCCTTCTTCGCGCCGTGCAGCGACTCGTACAACGGCTGTCCGATGACGGGCGTCTGCTGGAGCACGTCCTTGCCCCAGGAGAGGAAGCGTTCGTATCCGTCGGTGGTACGGAGGGTGGCGAGGTGGTTGGCGAGGCCGCCGCTCGTGGGGCTGTAGGAACGCTCGTTGTCGTTCACCACGATGATCAGCGGCCGGTCACGCGCGGCCGCGATGTTGTTGAGCGCCTCCCAGGCCATCCCGCCGGTGAGCGCCCCGTCGCCGATGACGGCCACGACGTGGTCGCTCCGGCCCAGCACCTGATGGGCCTTGGCGATGCCGTCGGCCCAGCCGAGGACGGTCGAGGCGTGCGAGTTCTCGATGACGTCGTGCGCGGACTCCTCGCGGGACGGGTATCCGGACAGGCCCCCTTTGCCGCGCAGCTTGGAGAAGTCCTGCCGTCCGGTGAGCAGTTTGTGCACATAGCTCTGGTGCCCGGTGTCCCAGAGGATGCGGTCGACGGGCGAGTCGAAGGTCCGGTGCAGGGCGATGGAGAGCTCCACCACCCCGAGGTTGGGCCCCAGATGACCACCGGTCCTGGCCACCGCCTGGATGAGGAACTGCCTGATGTCCCCGGCGAGTTCGTCGAGTTGTGCGCCGTTCAGCGCCTTCAGGTCGTGCGGCCCCCGGATGCTTTCCAGAATCGTCACGCTCGGCCCCCTCTCTGGTTCTGTCTCAGCTCACGGTGACGGCGGGAACCCCCGAGGGCATCCCCGCCCCGTCCATGCCCTCGGCGATCTTCATGGCCTCTTCGATCAGCGTCTCGACGATCTTCGACTCGGGCACCGTCTTGATGACCTCGCCCTTCACGAAGATCTGCCCCT
>NZ_JBEXPH010000055.1:0-5451 GCF_040611955.1 Streptomyces sp. NPDC006510
CCGGGCCGGGCCCGCGCCGCGTACGACCAGGCGCCCGGCCTCGCCGGGTGGGGGCTGCCCGCCGCCACCGGCCAGGGCCCGGTCCACCCACCCGTGCGGCTGAAACTGCGCGCCCCCGCGCCCGCCGCTCCCACTCCCGTCGAGCTCTCCGTGCTGAGGGTGTAGCAGGCCGCCCCACCCGGCCGCCCCTCTTCCCTTCCCCATCTCCAGCACGGAGTCCCGCATGTCCAAGTCCAAGTCCACGTCCAAGTCCAAGTCCTCGTCCGCACGCAAGCCCTCGTCCAGGAAGCCGGTGATCTACGGCGCCGGAGTCGTCCTCGCCGCCGCGTTGCTCGGCTTCGTCTCCTACCGGGCCACCGCCCCCGACCACTCGGATTCCGGCTCCTCCTCGGTCGCCGATGTCACCGCCGACCCGGACGCCGGCGTCTATCCGGAGCTGGCGAAGCTCGCCCGCCGGGACGCCGACGACA
Organism: Streptomyces sp. NPDC006510; assembly: GCF_040611955.1. NCBI lineage: Bacteria > Bacillati > Actinomycetota > Actinomycetes > Kitasatosporales > Streptomycetaceae > Streptomyces > Streptomyces sp. NPDC006510. The sequence goes on from NZ_JBEXPH010000055.1 coordinate 471, forward strand.
AGCTCGCGCAGGGCCGCGTCGACGCGCCCGTGGTCCTGATCGAGTACGCCGACTTCAAGTGCGGCTACTGCGGCAAGTTCGCCCGTGACACCGAACCCGCCCTGGTCAAGAAGTACGTCGACAACGGCACCCTGCGCATCGAGTGGCGCAACTTCCCGATCTTCGGCGCCGGGTCCGAGGCCGCCGCCCGCGCCGCCTGGGCCGCCGGGCAGCAGGACCGCTTCTGGCAGTTCCACGCCGCCGCGTACGCCGAGGGGGCCAAGGAGAAGGGGTTCGACAAGGACCGGCTGAAGGCGCTCGCCCAGGAGGCCGGGGTCGCGGATCTCGACCGGTTCGCCCGCGACGCGGACAGCGCCGCCGCCTCCGCCGCCGTGAGCAAGGACCAGGAACAGGGCTACGGAATCGGCGCGACCTCCACCCCGTCGTTCCTGATCAACGGCCGCCCGATCGCCGGCGCCCAGCCCATGGAGACCTTCACCTCGGCCATTGAGGCGGCGGCCGAGCAGGCCCGCAAAACCGAGGACGCCAAGAGCGGCAAGGACGGCAAGAACGCCGAGGGCGCCGGGGACGACGCGAAATGACCGCTGACATCGGCTACTTCGCGGCCTTCCTCGGCGGGCTGCTCGCCCTGGTCAGCCCGTGCAGCGCACTGCTGCTGCCGGCCTTCTTCGCCTACTCCATCGACTCCACCTCGCGCCTGCTGGCCCGTACCGGCATCTTCTACGCCGGACTGGCCACCACCCTGGTGCCGCTCGGTGCCGCGGGCTCGTACGCCGGACGGCTCTTCTACCGCCACCGCGACGCACTCGTCCTCGGCGCGGGCTGGCTGATCATCGCGCTCGGCATCGCGCAGATCGTCGGTCTGGGCTTCGCCTCGCGCCGGATCGCCGCCCTCAGCGGCCGGATCCGCCCGACCACCGCCGTATCGGTCTACGCGCTGGGTGCCGTCTACGGACTGGCCGGCTTCTGCGCGGGCCCGATCCTCGGCAGCGTCCTCACCGTGGCGGCGGTCAGCGGCAGCCCGGTCTACGGCGGACTGCTGCTCGCCGTCTACGCCCTGGGCATGGCGGTCCCGCTCTTCCTGCTCGCGCTGCTCTGGGAACGTTTCGACCTGGGGCGCCGGGCCTGGCTGCGCGGCCGCGCCTTCCGGCTCGGCCGCTTCGAACTGCACACCACGACCCTGCTGTCCGGGCTCTTCTTCATCGGTCTCGGCGCGCTGTTCCTCGCGTACGACGGGACGACGGCGCTGCCGGGACTGCTGGACGTGGACGATTCGTTCGCCGTCGAGCAGTGGGCCCAGCGCATCGGCGAGCACGTTCCGGACGCCATGGCGCTGGTGGCCGTGGTCGCGGTGGCGCTGCTGGTTCTGGCGGTACGGGCGTGGCGCGGCCGGGGCGGCGTGAAATCGGCGGACCGGGAAGAGGTCTGACACGGCGAAGGCCCCGTCCGGTGGACGGGGCCTTCGGGTGGTGGCTGGGGCCGGGATCGAACCGGCGACCTATCGCTTTTCAGGCGATCGCTCGTACCAACTGAGCTACCCAGCCACGCAGCTCATAAGGGCTGCAGCGGTCCTGACGGGATTTGAACCCGCGGCCTCCACCTTGACAGGGTGGCGAGCACTCCAAACTGCTCCACAGGACCAAGCTTTGTGCGACTAAGTGTCGCACAGGTTGTGCGTGCCCCCAACGGGATTCGAACCCGTGCTACCGCCTTGAAAGGGCGGCGTCCTGGGCCACTAGACGATGAGGGCAGAACTGCTTGTGCTGTTGCTTCTGCGTCTGTCGCCCCGGGGGACGTGAGAAGCATGTGACTTCGCTTCCCCTCAAGAGGTTCCGCTTCTCCTTCAACCTCTTAGGGTTTCAGAACGGTCAAGCCCTGACCGGCGCCCTTGGGCACGTCGCAGACTGTACTACGGCGTTTCTGCGTCAGCCAAACCGAATAGGCGGAGGGAGCGGTCCGGGGCGCCGCGACCGGCCGTACGGGACAATGGCGGGGTGCTGGAGATGACGCGCGAAGAGTTCGAGGGACTGGTCGCCGAGGCGCTGGACCGGATCCCGCCCGAGCTGACGCGGCTGATGGACAACGTCGCGGTGTTCGTCGAGGACGAGCCCGACCCGGGGGATCCCGAGCTGCTCGGGCTGTACGAGGGGACGCCGCTGACCGATCGCGGCGAGTGGTACGCGGGGGTGCTGCCGGACCGGATCACCATCTACCGCGGGCCGACCCTCCGGATGTGCGAGTCCCGCGAGGACGTCGTCGCCGAGACCGAGATCACGGTCGTCCACGAGATCGCCCACCACTTCGGCATCGACGACGCGAGGCTGCACGCGCTCGGCTACGGGTGAGCGCACCCCGGGGTCCGTCCGGCGGGCGGGCCCGGCGGCGTGCGGACGGAGCGTGGAGGGCGTGCGGGTGGCGTGTGGGCCGGGTCCGGGGCGTGTCCCCGGCGGGGCAAAGGGAGTTGGGCACAGCGCCCCCCTCCTTCCCGTACCGCTCCGCCCCTTCTTCGTACCCCGGAGGTGCCTCCCGTGCGCCAGTTGTCCGTCCCTGTCCGCTGGGCGGCCGTCGTCGCCGCGACGGTCGCCGCGTCCACCGGTTGCATGAGCATCGGCGACGACGGCGGGAAACCGGCGTCGTCGCCGTCGCCCGAGCACGGGGGGAGCGGGGCCCGGCCGGACGGCGGCACCGTGGCGGGCACGGGCCATGTCCGTACCGGTGGCGGCCGGGCCGAGGCGCACTCCGAACGGGAGGCCGCCGAATCGCCGGAGCCGAGCCGCTCCGCCGGGCCCTCGGCCGCCCCCGGTGGCGTACGTCCCGGCACGGAGCCGGGCGGTGGTGCGGAACCCCCGCGCGGTGACCCGCTGCCGACGCCCTCGGCCTCGCAACCGGGCCCCGGGGTGCCGCAGCAGTCCGAATCCCCGACTCCGTCCGGGCCGGCGACCCCGGAGCCGCCGAGCTCCCCCGAGCCGCAGCCCTCCGAACCGTCGTCGCCACCGCCGTCCGCCTCGCCGGCGGCACAGCTCCGCAATGACGCGATGGGTGTGCCGGGGGAGTCGGATCCGCTGCGGACGCCCGAGGCATCGCCGCAGGTGGGACCGGTGTAGCGAGGGGCGGGGAGTGGTCGGTTTGCGCGATGTGGGGAGGAGTGCGTATGGTAGTAGATCGTTTGATCCCATTGCCCGGCGCCGAAACAGAAGCGCGCCGTGTGGCGCGTACTCTCCCTTGCCGTGGCTGGACCGCATTGAGGCGGTCGAAATTGCGAATCACGGAGTTACGGGCGCGTGCCGAGACTCCGGAAGGTTTCGCATTTCGCATGTCAATTTCCAGTTCTGACCACACCGTCATGCCCGAGAGCATCGAGAACGACGAGCTCGTCGAGGCCGCTGAGGCCGTGGTCGCCGAGTCCGCCGCCGCCATCGAGGCGGACGCCACCCCGGCCGAGCAGGCCGACTCCGCCGACGCGGACGCCGAGCCGACCATCACCTTCGCCGACCTGGGCCTGCCCGAGGGCATCGTCCGCAAGCTCGCGCAGAACGGTGTGACGGCGCCCTTCCCGATCCAGGCCGCGACCATCCCGGACGCCCTGGCCGGCAAGGACATCCTGGGCCGCGGCCGTACCGGCTCCGGCAAGACCCTCTCCTTCGGTCTGCCGACCCTGGCCACGCTGGCCGGCGGCCACACCGAGAAGAAGAAGCCCCGCGCGGTCATCCTCACCCCGACCCGTGAGCTCGCGATGCAGGTCGCGGACGCGCTCCAGCCGTACGGCGACGTCCTCGGCCTGAAGATGAAGGTCGTCTGCGGCGGTACGTCGATGGGCAACCAGATCTACGCGCTGGAGCGCGGTGTCGACATCCTCGTCGCCACCCCGGGCCGACTGCGCGACATCATCAACCGGGGCGCCTGCTCCCTGGAGAACGTCCAGGTCGCCGTCCTCGACGAGGCCGACCAGATGTCCGACCTGGGCTTCCTGCCCGAGGTCACCGAGCTGCTCGACCAGGTTCCGGTCGGCGGTCAGCGGATGCTCTTCTCCGCCACGATGGAGAACGAGATCGGCACGCTGGTCAAGCGCTACCTGGACAACCCGGTGAGCCACGAGGTCGACAGCGCCCAGGGCAACGTCACGACCATGACGCACCACGTCCTCGTCGTGAAGCCGAAGGACAAGGCGCCGGTCACCTCCGCCATCGCCGCCCGCAAGGGCCGCACCATCATCTTCGTCCGCACCCAGCTGGGCGCCGACCGCATCGCCGAGCAGCTCGTCGAGGCGGGCGTCAAGGCGGACGCGCTGCACGGCGGGATGACGCAGGGTGCCCGTACCCGGGTGCTCGCCGACTTCAAGGACGGCTACGTCAACGCGCTCGTCGCGACCGACGTCGCCGCCCGCGGTATCCACGTCGACGGCATCGACCTGGTGCTGAACGTGGACCCGGCCGGTGACCACAAGGACTACCTGCACCGCTCGGGCCGTACCGCGCGGGCCGGCAAGTCCGGCGTCGTCGTCTCGCTGGCGCTGCCGCACCAGCGCCGTCAGATCTTCCGGCTGATGGAGGACGCGGGCGTCGACGCCTCGCGGCACATCGTCGGTGGCGCGGGTGCCTTCGACCCGGAGGTCGCCGAGATCACCGGTGCCCGTTCGCTGACCGAGGTCCAGGCCGACTCCGCGAACAACGCCGCCAAGCAGGCCGAGCGCGAGGTCGCCGACCTGACCAAGCAACTGGAGCGGGTCCAGCGCCGCGCCGGTGAGCTGCGCGAGGAGGCCGACCGCCTCGTCGCCCGTGCCGCCCGCGAGCGGGGCGACGACCCCGAGGCCGCGGTGGCCGAGGTGGCCGCCGAGGCGGAGGCCGCGATCGAGGCCGCCGTCTCCGTGCCGGAGCAGCCCGCCGCCCGTGACGACCGTCGCGACGACCGCGGCAACTTCGACCGCCGGGACAGCCGCGGCGGCGACCGCGGTGGTTACCGTCGGGACGACCGCGGTGGTGAC
>NZ_JBEXPH010000055.1:5549-45295 GCF_040611955.1 Streptomyces sp. NPDC006510
CCCGTGGTGGTTTCCAGCGTCGTGACGACCGTCCGTCCGGCGGCTTCCGCCGTGACAACGACCGCCCGTCCTTCAACCGCGACCGTCGGGACGACCGCGGTGGTGACCGTGGTGGTTTCCAGCGTCGTGACGACCGTCCGTCCGGCGGCTTCCGCCGTGACAACGACCGCCCGTCCTTCAACCGCGACCGTCGGGACGACCGTCCGTCGGGCGGCTTCCGCTCCAACGACCGTCGTGACGACCGTGGCGGCCGCTCCTTCGACCGCCGCGACAACGACCGCCCGTCGTTCAACCGCGACCGTCGTGACGACCGCCCCTCCGGCGGCTTCCGCTCCGGTGGCAGCGACCGTCCGTTCAACCGCGACCGTCGCGACGACCGCCCCTCCGGCGGCTTCCGCTCCGGTGGCGGCGACCGTCCGACCGGCCGCCGCGACGACCACCGGGGCACCGGCACCAACACCGGTTCCTTCGGCCGCCGCGACGACAAGCCGCGCTGGAAGCGCAACGGCTGACTGCGGTGAGGACCTGCTGAAGGTCCGCTGAAAGGTCTGCGGAAAGCGGGCCCGCTCTTTACGAGTGGGCCCGCTTTTCTTTTCACTTCCCCCACATGAGTAACCGCTGCTAACATCCGGCGACTTGCACAGGGGCACGGCCGGGGGGCTTTGCGAGCGCTGTGGGTTGTGCGCGATTCCTTTGCGGCAGGCTGCCGTTGATCACCTGTGCCCTTCATGCCTTTCGGGCATTTCGGGGAGGACTGACCCTTTGGCTCGCCTTGCTTCTCCACGCGGTCGTGGCGCCCGGCGCCGTATCGCCGCGCTGGCCGCTCTCACCGTGGTCGCCACCGGTCTCGGCACGGTGCGGAGCGCCGTCGCGGCGGATACGCCGACCCCGGTGCAGACCGGTGGGGTCTGGGGCATCGACTTCGCCGGTGGAGTGCTGAGCACCGTGGAAATCGCCCCGAGCGGACCGCAGTTCGTGTTTGCCCGTCAGGTCGCCGCGGACGGTTCGACGGTGGGCGCTCCCACCTCGATGGGATACGCCGACACCTACGCGACCGGTGCGCATGTCAAGCGTGTGCCGTGCGACGCCGGTTCCTGCGTACCGCTGCGCGCCACCGGCAACGGCCATGTGGGCCGCTTCTTCGTCGACAACGGCCAGGAACGTGCCCAGATCTGGCTGACGGCGAACAGTTTCCACAGCTCCGACGAACCCGCTGTGACCGGCGGTCGGTTCGTGGACGCGACCGGACGATATTTCGTCTACAACGCGGCATCGACCGGCAAGCAGTACATCGACGCCGTGGACGAATACCGCAGGACGGATGTGCGGACGACCCGGCCCATCACCGCCGCCTCGGTATGGGGGTCGGCGCTGTGGACGGCGAGTTCGACCGCCGGAGCGATCACCGCGACCGACCTCGAACAGAAGAAGGTCGTCGCCACCGCCGCCACCGGCGCCCCGTGCGTGATCAAGGAACTTCAGACCGTCGGCCGCTGGATCTACTGGAACTGCGGTACGAGCGGCGTCGCCGGTGTGTACGACCGTACGGCGAAGCAGAGCTTCACCGTGCCGTCCGGCGCCGCGCTCGTCGGCGACGGCTATCTCGTCCGGCACGACCGCACCGCCGGGAAGCTGGTGCTCACCGACTTCCACACCGGGAAGGCCGCACCACCCCGGGAGATCGCGGACCTTCCCGCGGGCAACACCGCCGACCAGCGCCGGCTGAGCTGGGCCGTGGACAAGTTCGGCGGCGACATCGCGTACGTAGGCCCGGACAAGGCGATCCGGATCGTGGCGAGCGGAGTACCCGCGCAGCCCCTGGCGAAGATCGAGTCGGATCTCAACGCCGGGTACATCGATCTCAAGGACACCAGCGGCGGCCAGAGATGGGAGAGTACCTGGCAGCTGAACAGGCCCGTGACCTGGACCTTCGTCGTGAAGGACGCTCATGGTCGTACGGTCCGCACCTTGTCCGGGGGGCCGGGCGCCGAGGCCGACGTCGCCTGGGACGGCAGGACCGACGCGGGCGGCCACCCGTTCAACGAGGACCACACCTGGACACTGACCGCCAGGGCGGCCGAGGGCGACGGCACGTACACCACGAGCGGGAAGATCGCGGTCTCCGGCGGCCTCCAGGGCCACCACGACCAGGGCGGCCTCGACTTCGGCGAGCTGGTCACGCTCAACTCGGCCGGCGAGCTGACCCTGCACTACACCGAGGGCAAGGGGAAGCTCGACTGGAAGCGCTCCGGCTCCGGCTGGCCCAAGGGCACGGTGGCGGTCCCGTTCGGGGACATGGGCAGCGACCGGTGCGCCGAGATGCTCGTACGGATGCCGGGCGGGGAGCTGCGCCGGTACGCCGGGAAGTGCGGCGCCCCGTACACGCCGAACAGCAGCCACACCTCCTTGGGCACCGGCTGGAACGCGTACAACGTCCTGACCGTGCCCGGTGATCTGACCGGTGACGGCCGATCCGACCTGCTCGCGCGCAAGGCGTCGACCAGTGACGTCTACCTCTTCGCCAACGACGGCCAGGGCAAGCTGAGGGCCGGGGTGAAGATCCGTTCGTCCTGGACCGGCTACACGAAGATCGTCGGTGCCGGTGACCTCAACGGCGACGGGTACGGCGATGTGCTCGCGCACCACAAGGACGGCACGCTCTACCGCTACGACGGCACCGCGAGCGGAAAGCTGAAGGAGCGCGTGAAGGTCTTCGCCGCGTGGGGCACCTCGTACAACACCATCGTCGGGGTGGGCGACATCACCGGTGACGGGAAGGCCGACCTGGTCGAGCGGGACAGCTCGGGCAACCTCTTCCGCAACAACGGCAACGGCAAGGGCTCGTTCGGCTCACGGACGAAGATCGCGACCGGCTGGCAGGGCTACAAGGGGGTCTTCTGATGCGAACGGGACGTGCGATGCGTACGAGAAGACGGACGGTGCCGGGTGCGGGCCGGATGCTGACCACCGTGGCCGCGGCCGGAGCCGTGCTCGCCGGACTGTTGGGCTCCGCGCCGCAGGCGCAGGCGGCCACGACGGTCCCCTCATGGCTGATCCCGCTCCACTACTCCGACGACGCCGACGGCTCCCACCGGGCCTGCACCGGCATCACGCTGTCCAGGACCCGGACCCTGGCCACGCCCGACTGCTTCACCGGCCGCAGCCACGCGGACATGGAGTGGGACCACAACCTGTCGAGCGGTCAACTGTCCAGCGGCAGCAGTGATCCGCGCTACCGAAGTCACCCGACGTACGACGCGGCCACCCGCCGGGGAGCGGTCTCGGTGGCGATCAGGGCGACGCCGGCCTCGTACGGCAAGCCGGTGCTCGCGTCGTCCGCCGACACGGCGCTGTACGCCGCGGGTGCCAAGGCGACGTTCTACTCGTGGTCGGGGCTGGATCTGGTCGACGCCCCGCGGGTCCGCCACAGCGAACAGGTGGTGCTCAAGTCGTCGGCGTCCTGCGCCGAACTGCTCGGCCGCACGCTGCCGGGCGGCACGCTCTGCACGGTACCGGCCCCGGGCACGCCCCCGATCGCGGACGAGGACCAGTGCTTCGGGGACGCGGGCGGGGCGCTCGTCGGTGGCGGCAAGCTCATCGCCGTCTCGGCCACCAGGGCCACCGGCTGTGTGACGGGCGGGGTACGCCTCTACACCCGGATCTCCTCCTACCGGGCCACGATCGTCGACTGGACCCGCGACGTCGACCTCGACGAACGGATCAGCGGTTCGGTCCTGGCGCGGGAGCCCAGCGACCTCATCGACCTCTGCGCGACGGACCAGCAGGGCAGGCTCGACGGCTGCTACGTCGACGGCATGGGCTCGATGCTGGACTGGGACGACGACTTCGACTTCATGACCGAGCTGGGCGACCTGGGCGGCGACGGCAAGGGCGACCTGCTCGCCCGTACGCCGGGCGGCACGCTCTACCGCATCCCCAGCCCGATGAGCCGCAGCGAGGTCGGCGACGCCCCGAAGGTGAAACTGGGCACCGGTTGGTCCAAGTACAACCGGATCGTGGCCACCCGCGACCTCAGCGGAGACGGCCTTCCCGACATCCTCGCCCGTGACGCCTCGGGCGTGATCTGGCTCCACCGCGGCAAGAGCGACGGCTCCCTGGCGGGCCGTACGAAGGTCACCACCTGGAAGAGCTACACCGCCATCGCCGGACGCGGCGACCTGTCGGGCGACGGACGCGCGGACATCGTGGCGCGGGACGGGGACGGGGTGCTCTGGCTCTACCGGGGCAACGGCAAGGGCGGCTTCGCGCCACGTACGAAGATCGGCTCGGGCTGGGGCAAGTACAACGTGATCGTCGGCAGTGGGGACATGGACCACAACGGGCGGCAGGACATCCTCGCGCGGACGCCGGGGGGTGCGGTGTACCTCTACAACGCGAACCACACCGGGGGTTTCTCGGCGCCGCGGAAGCTGGCCGACACCCGCTGGAAGAAGTACACGAAGATCACCTGAGCGACCCCGGGGCTCATGGAGGGCGTGGCCTGCGGGCCGTGCCCTCTTCCGCTGCCGGGGCACGTTTTCCCAGTCGTGACCCCGGCGACCGCATGTGTGCACCGACGCGAGGGAATCGCTGGGTGCATGACAACCGACACGGGCGAGGACCGACCACCACCGGGCGTTTCCGACGAGGAGCGCCTCGCGCAGCTCGGGTACACGCAGACGCTGGCCCGGCGCATGTCCGCATTCTCCAACTACGCCGTCTCGTTCACGATCATCTCGGTGCTCTCCGGCTGCCTCACGCTCTACCTCTTCGGCATGAACACCGGCGGCCCCGCTGTCATCTCCTGGGGCTGGGTCGGAGTCGGCCTGATGACGCTGTTCGTCGGCCTGGCGATGGCCGAGATCTGTTCGGCGTACCCGACCTCCGCCGGTCTCTACTTCTGGGCCCACCGGCTGGCCCCGCCGCGCTCGGCCGCGGCCTGGGCCTGGTTCACGGGCTGGTTCAACGTCCTCGGCCAGGTCGCCGTCACCGCCGGGATCGACTTCGGGGCGGCGTCCTTCCTGGGCGCGTACCTGAACCTCCAGTTCGACTTCGGGGTCACCCCCACCCGTACGATCCTGCTCTTCGCCGCGATCCTGCTGCTGCACGGCCTGCTCAACACCTTCGGCGTACGGATCGTCGCGCTGCTGAACAGCGTGAGCGTCTGGTGGCACGTCATCGGCGTCGCCGTCATCGTCGGCGCCCTGACCTTCGTACCGGACTCGCACCGGTCGGCGTCGTTCGTCTTCACCGAGTTCGTGAACAACACGGGCTGGGGCAGCGGTTTCTACGTCGTGATGATCGGCCTGTTGATGGCGCAGTACACCTTCACCGGCTACGACGCCTCCGCCCATATGACGGAGGAGACCCACGACGCGGCGACGGCCGGCCCGCGGGGCATCGTCCGGTCGATCTGGACCTCCTGGATCGCGGGCTTCGTCCTGCTCCTAGGCTTCACCTTCGCCATCCAGTCGTACGACGGAGCACTGAAGTCGCCGACCGGCGCCCCGCCCGCCCAGATCCTCCTGGACGCCCTCGGCGCCACCACCGGCAAGCTCCTGCTGCTGATCGTGATCGGCGCCCAGCTCTTCTGCGGCATGGCGTCCGTGACCGCCAACAGCCGCATGATCTACGCCTTCTCGCGCGACGGGGCCCTGCCCTTCTCCCGCGTCTGGCACACGGTCAGCCCACGCACCCGCACCCCCGTCGCCGCGGTCTGGCTCGCCGCCGCCGGCGCCCTCGTGCTGGGCCTCCCCTATCTGATCAACGTCACGGCGTACGCGGCCGTGACCTCGATCGCGGTGATCGGCCTCTACATCGCCTACGTCATCCCCACACTGCTCCGACTGCTCCGGGGCGGCGACTTCACCCCGGGCCCCTGGCACCTGGGCCGCTGGTCCCGCCCGATCGGCATCGTGGCGGTGGCCTGGGTCGTGATCATCACGGTGCTCTTCATGCTGCCGCAGGTCTCGCCGGTCACCTGGGAGACGTTCAACTACGCACCCGTCGCGGTGCTGGTGGTCCTGGGCTTCGCGGCGACATGGTGGCTGGCCTCGGCGAGGCACTGGTTCCTCAAACCGGATCACAAGCGCACGATCACCCCGGACGAACCCCTCTGACGCCCCGGGAATTCACCGCGACGGGGCCCGGTAACCGATACCCGATCGGCGGCCGGGCCCCGGCGGGCTATGCTCAGGGGTGATTCGCCGAGGGCCGTTAGCTCAATTGGCAGAGCAGCGGACTTTTAATCCGTTGGTTGTGGGTTCGAGTCCCACACGGCCTACGTATGGCGGGGGCGGGGAAGCTTCTCCGGCCCACTGCCAGGCGCCTCGTCCGGTTCCGGCCGGCCGGGGCGCTTCGTCGTTTTCGGCCCCGGCGCTGACGGGCCGCAGGATCAGGCCGCCGGTTCGATGTTCTGGTTGGCGTGGAAGAAGTTGTGCGGGTCGTAGGTCCGCTTGACGGCCGCGAGGCGGTCGTAGTGGTCGCGGTAGGTGGCGCGTATCCGGTCCGGGGTCTCGCCCGTGCCGATGAAATTCACGTACGTACCGCCCATGGAGTGCGGGTGCAGCTCCTCCCAGTAGTCGACGCACCACTGCCTGATCTTCTCGGCGTTGTCCGGGTCCGGGTCGATGCCCGCGATGACGCCAGACCAGACCGCGTCCCGGTAGGCCCAGGCCGTGTCGTCGGGGCCGAGCCGGTGGGCGGCCGCGTCGATCGGGTACAGGTGCGTGGTCGACAGGTCGGTGGGGAGGTTCTCGGCGTACTTGGCGTGTATGCCGATGGCGTCGTCGGTGATCCGGTCGAAGAAGTTGCCGCGCCAGTACCACTGGAGACCGGAGGGGAGCAGTTCGTCGAACATGGACTGCAGGGCGGTGTACGGCATCGGAGCAGTGAAGTGGAAGGCGGGTGGTCCGGGGTCCTCGACGGGCTTGAGGGTGGCTTCGAGGAGGTCGGGGTCGCCCGTCCAGCACCACACCACACCGCACATCTTCTGACCGTGGATCTCCTCCGGGAACGGCGGACCGGGCGGCACGGTGAGGGCGGCGAAGAAGCCGTTGAGGTCCTCGGGAGCCTGCGGCAGGAAGTCCCGGTACCAGCGCAGTACGTCATGGATCCGGTCGACCGGCCAGACCGTGATGGCGACGCCCACCGTGTCCACCGGGTGCATCCGGAAGGTGAAGGAGGTGACGACGCCGAAGTTGCCGCCGCCGCCGCGCAGCGCCCAGAACAGGTCGGGGTGGGTGGTGCCGTCCGCCGTCACCGAGGTGCCGTCCGCCAGGACCACGTCCGCGGCCAGCAGGTTGTCGATCGTCAGGCCGTATCTGCGGGTGAGGTAGCCGTGGCCGCCGCCCAGGGCGAGGCCGCCGACGCCGGTGGACGACTGGATTCCGGAGGGGGTGGCCAGCCCGAACGCGTGGGCGGCGTGGTCGAGGTCGCCGAGCGTGGAGCCGCCGCCGACCGTGGCCGTCCGTGCGCCGGGGTCGATGTGTGCCCAGCGCATGGGCGAGAGGTCGATGGTGACGGCGTCGTCCACCAGACACAGACCCGCACCGCTGTGCCCGCCGCCGCGGACCGCGAGCGCGAGGCCCTCGTCCCGGACGAAATCGACGGCGGCCATGACGTCCGCCGCGTCGGTGCACCGCACCACCGCCGCCGGGCGCTTGTCGATCATGGCGTTGTAGACCGTGCGGGCCCGGCGGTACTCCGGGTCCTGCGGCCCGATGACGGGACCGCGCAGCGCGATCCGCATCGCGTCCAGGGTTTCGAGCGTGGTGCCGTTCATGGCCGGGCCATCTCCTCGCGCGTCGAGATGGGGACCGCACCCCGCTCGGCCTCCCCTGTCGGGTCGTCGGTGCGAGCAGCTGTACGCCGTGGCTCAGGCCCCCGAGAACCGCGCGGGCGGAAACGGCCACCGTGGCTGATGTCTCCTCAAGCTTCCCCGCGGTCCTGGCGCCCCGCCAGTTCGCCGGACGGTGTGGAGGGAGACATACGCGCCGTGGATCAGGCGAGGATCTTCGCCTTCGCCTGCTGGTACTCCTCCTCCGTGATGGCGCCCCGGTCCTTGAGCTCGGCGAGCTTCGTCAGTTCGTCGACGTGGCTCGCCTTCTTCGTGGCGTCGGCGCCGCCCGCTTCGGAGGTGCCGGCGGCTTCCCGTACGTAGGCCTTGAAGGCCGCGTCACGCTCCTGGGCCTCCTTGATGTCCCGCTTGGACATGGATTTGCCGCGCACGATCACGTACACCAGGACGCCGACGTACGGCAGCAGCAGCGTGACGATCAGCCAGCCGGCCTTGCCCCAGCCGCCGAGGTCGTGGCTGCGGAAGATGTCCGAGATGACCTTGAACAGCAGGAACAGCCACATGATCCAGAGGAAGAACCAGAGCATGGTCCAGAAGAGGTCGAGCAACGGGTAGTCGTCCATGGTTCGCTCCCGGTCAGCGCGAGTTGATCGCGGCGGCAGGCAAATGATATTTCAGTCATATCACCCCATATTTGCCCTCGCTCGTTGTTCGCCCGGCGTCCTTCGGGGCCGTTCCACGGGGGCGGGTGCGGAGTACCGTGGAAGTGTCGAGGAGGCGCGGACCTCCAGGAGGCGGGGTTGACTCGTGTCCATGAAGCGGTGCGGGACATCGCGTGAGAAGCGGCGTGAGCAGGCATACGAACGGACGCTCGCGAGGGCGCATGCACAGGGCAGATGAGTCCGCCCGGAGCCCGGTCGGGGCGATCGGCCGTGTCACCGTGCCGATTCCGTCCGATGGGCCGGGCGAAGTACTGGTGGCCGTACGGGGTGGGTCCGAGGCCTACACCGCATGGTCGGCGACGTCGATCGACAGGGACGTGCGCGTCGTTGTCGTCGACGCGGTCTCGGCGCGCGGCGTGATCGTGGAACGCCTGCCGTCCTGAGCCGAAGCAGTGACCTACACACGGAAGCAGTGACGTACGGCAGGAGTCTTCCGATGTTCTTCTGGCACGTTCCCGCCCCCAACGAGGCGATGCTCATCTCCGGTTCCAAGGGGCAGACGCTGGACACCCAGTTCCGGATCGTCACCGGGCACGGCAGTTTCGTGCTCCCGGTGAAGCAGAAGGCGCGCATGCTCTCCCTGGCGCTGCGCGAGGCGGAGATCACCGAGGACTGCGTGACGCAGCAGGGCATCCGCCTCAACGTCCGGGCCGTGGCGGTCTTCAAGGTCGGCGACGACGCCGTGTCCATCGCCAACGCGGCCCGCCGCTTCCTGACCGAGCAGGAGCAGATGGAGGAACTCGTCGGGCGGATCTTCGCAGGGCACCTGCGTTCCATCGTCGGCGGGCTGACCGTGGAGCAGATCATCCGCGAGCGCAACCGGGTCTCCCAGGAGGTCATCGCGGGCAGCCACGGCGAGATGGAGAAGCTCGGCATCGTCGTGGACGCCCTCCAGATCCAGGAGATCGACGACGCCACCGGCTACATCAAGAACCTCGCCGCCCCGCACGCCGCCGCGGTCGCCAGCCAGGCCCGGATCGCCGAGGCCAAGGCCGACCAGGAAGCCAGCCAGCGCGAGCAGCAGGCCTCCGCGCTCAAGGCGGAGTACGAACGTGACACCGCGATCAAGCGGGCCGGCTTCCTCGCCGAGACCGAGCAGTACAACGCCCGCGCCGCGCAGGCCGGGCCGCTCGCTCAGGCAAGGGCTTCGCAGGAGGTCATCGAGGAGCAGACCGCGCTGGCCGAGCGGCAGGCCTCGCTCGCCGCGCAGCGGCTGGAGGCGGAGGTACGGCGTCCGGCGGACGCCGAGGCCTACCGGCAGCGCACCCTGGCGGAGGCGGCCCGTGACCGGGTGAAGTTCGAGGCCGACGGCGACGCGTACACCGAGCGGACCCTCGCCCAGGCGCAGGCCGACGCCAACAGTGTGCGCGCCGCTTCACTGCGTGACGGCAACCAGGAGCTCATCGCGGCCAACCGCATCGTGGAGAACCTGCCCGCCCTGGCCGACGCGGCCGCCCGCGGCATGTCCGGCGCCGACCTCACCGTTCTCAACGGCACCAATGGTGTCAACGAGATGGCGGCGGGCGTCGTCGGCCAGGGGCTGGCGATCCTCCACTCGTTGCAGCGGGGCGCGAACCCGGTGAAGCCGCCGGCGGTCCATGGGAAGGCCACTTCCGCTCCCCGTATCTCCGAGACGAATCCGTCCTGATGCGGCAGGGGTGACGGCCGGGGCGAAGGTCGGGGGTGAAGGCCGGGAGAACCCGAGTGGTCAAAAGAGCGCCGGACATGCCGTAGAGTTGTGTTCACCGACGCGGGGTGGAGCAGCTCGGTAGCTCGCTGGGCTCATAACCCAGAGGTCGCAGGTTCAAATCCTGTCCCCGCTACTGAAGAATTCAGGCCCGGCACGCATACAGCGTGCCGGGTCTGAATCGTTCGGTCCGTGGCCCGCGCGCAGCGGCCGGGGCAGCGGCCGGGTCTGGGCGGTACGTGAGCCACACCACATGTGTCCCCCCATTGGCCGACGAGGAGTCGCCGCCGCGTTCCGCTCCGGTGAGCCTGGGGTGGGGCGCGGTACCGTCCGCAGCCGCGCGCGTACCGGGCAGGAGACCACAGGTGTGGAAGCGGGAGAAGCGGCGTGGCAGGCAGGCCGGGGGCGGGGCCCGTACCCGGTCGTTCGTGCGCACCCTGCCCGCCCTGATGATTCTCGGCGGGCTGGTGTTCGACCTCCTCACCCCGCCGACCTTCACCGCCATTCCGTTGTTCGTGGCCGCTCCGCTGATCGCCGCCCCGTTCTTCTCGCTGGCCAGCACCATCCGCACCGGTATCGCCTCGATGCTGGCCGTCATCGCGCTGCGGCTGTACAGCAGCACGTTGCCGGACGTCGTGCCGTTGATCGAGCTGCTCACCCTGGCCACCGTCTCGGTCCTCGCGGTCGTGATCAACGGGGTCGTGCGGCGCGGCAACGAGCAGCTGGCCTCCGCGCGCTTCGTCGCGGAGACGGCCATGCGCGCGGTACTGCCGCAGCCGGCCGACCGGACCGGCGGACTGCATGTCGCGGCGCGGTACGAGGCTGCGCAGGCGGACGAGTTCGTCGGCGGCGACCTGTTCGCCGTGGCGGACACCCCGCAGGGGGTGCGGCTGGTGGTCGGGGACGTACGGGGGAAGGGGCTCGACGCCGTGGAGACGGTGGCGGTGGTCATCGGGGCGTTCCGTGAGGCGGCCGAGCAGGAACCCTCGCTGGAGGGGGTGGCGGGGCGGCTGGAGCGGGCGCTGGCACGGGAGGAGGCGCGGCGGGGCGGGCTCGACGCGCTGGAGGGCTTCATCACCGCCGTGCTGGCCGAGATCCCGCCCGGGCTGGCCCGGGTGCGGATCGTCAACCGCGGTCACCCCGAGCCGATCCTGCTGCACCCGGGCGGGGCGCTGGAGGTGCTGAAGCCCTCCGTGCCCGCGCTGCCGCTCGGGATGGGCCTGGGGGTGTGGCAGGAGCACACGGACGAGTGGGACCTGTCGGCCGGTACGACCCTGCTCCTCTACACGGACGGCCTCTCCGAGGCGCGGAACGCCGAGGGGGTCTTCTACGATCCGGCGGCCCGGTTGCGCGGGCGGATCTTTCCGGGGCCCGAGGAACTGCTGTCCGCGCTGACCGACGACGTGCGCCTGCACACGGGTGGCGAGACGACCGACGACATGGCGTTGCTCGCGGTCGCACGTCCCGCGGAGGGGCAGCCGGACCGGCGGAGGACCGTGCGGATCGTCGGTGCTGAGGAGGCGTGAGGGGCGGGTGCGGTGCGGGGGTGCGGTGCGGGGGTGCGACGGGTGCGATGCCACCGTGCGTAACCGAAGGGCGTCGCTCCGCATAACATTTGACGCAACATCAGAAACGGGGTAGTGGCTGAGGGTCGGTCAACTCATCCGATTCCGCCCGCTTTTGCCCCGTAAAGTCCAGGCCAAAGACGTGAACGATCAGTGGGAACGGCTTGGAATACGACCCCGGTGTCTATTAACGTTCGATAACGCAGCGCGGTCGTCCCAGCCGTCGTCAGTGGCGGCACCGTGCGCGAGCGCCGAATTCCGCAAGGGAACCGGGGAACCACCTACATGGGGTGAATCGGACACCTGTGTCTCGTGAGAGGCGGAGGGGCCCGTAGGAGACCTTCCTGCTCCGAACCCGTCAGCTAACCCGGTAGGCGAGAAGGAAGGAAAGGAGTGCGCCCCCGTGGCGTCCAACAAGCCTGCCCCCGAGGCCCCGTCTCGGTTCAATCCCGACTACGGCACCGGTTACGGAGCCGACTTCGGCACCGAGCCCGGCGGCGACTTCACCGGCGAATTCACCGGTGAGTTCGGCAGCGACTTCCGCGCCGACGGCAACGGCGAGTCCGACCGCGGCTGGGACGAGTGGAACCCCACCGAGGAGTCCGTCCGCCCGGTGCGCGGCAAGCACCGCGTCGCCAAGCAGCGCAACGGACTCGCCCGCAGCTCCACGGTGCTGGGTGTCGGCGTCATCGCGGCGGTCGGCGCGGGCGGCATGGCCACCGCGCAGAGCAAGCCGCCGGTCTCCATCTCCGTGCCCGACTCCATCGCGGACAACCTCCCCGACGCCAAGTCCCTTCCCGGCGTGGGCTCCTTGTTCTCCGACGAGTCCGAGACGGACAAGACCGAGGTCGCGGCCGCCACCGCCCCGCTGACCACCGCCGGCATCACCACCGCCGAGGCCGAGCAGGGCACGACGGATGCGGGCGAGGCGCTCCGCGCCCGCATCCTCCAGCAGGCCGAGCAGCAGCAGGACGCCGCCGCGGCCGAGGCCAAGGCGACCCAGGAGAAGGAAGCCGCCGAGAAGGCCGCCGCCGAGGCCGAGAAGCAGCAGGACGAGGCCAAGGCCAAGGCCGCCGCCGAGAAGAAGAAGGCGGAGGAGGAGGCCAAGAAGAAGGCGGAGGCCCTGCGGCTCGCCAAGCTCGCCGCCAGCTACGCCATCCCGACCTCCTCGTACACGATCACCTCGACCTTCGGCCAGGCCGGCTCGATGTGGTCCTCCGGCTACCACACCGGCCTCGACTTCGCGGCCCCGACCGGCACCCCGATCAAGGCCGTGCACGGCGCCACGGTCAAGTCGGCCGGCTGGTCCGGTGCGTACGGCTACCGCACGGTGCTGGAACTCGACGACGGCACGGAGCTGTGGTTCTGCCACCAGTCCTCGATCGGTGTCAGCGTCGGCCAGAAGGTCAGCACCGGTGACACCATCGGCCGGGTCGGCGCGACCGGCAACGTGACGGGACCGCACCTCCACATGGAGGTCCACACCGCCGACGGCACGGGCATCGACCCGATGGCCTGGCTCCGCGGCAAGGGCCTCAACCCCTGAGGCGACGCCCGCCCCGCGGGCCTCTTGATCCGAGCCGGTTCGCCGGCCGACGAACCCCGGCAGTCCTGACGCTCACCCCCCGACGTCAGGGCTGCCGGTCTGTTGTGAGCGGTGGGGAAGAGCGGGCGGTGGGGCAGAGGGCAGCGAGGAAGAGCGGCCGGTGGGGGAGAGCCGGCGGTGGGGAAAACGGCGAGCACCTGGAATAGCGGGCCCGCCGGAATTCGTTGATCCACTTATGACTTCTCTTCGCAGGCTGGGCCCTTCCGACCTTCAGGTCTTCCCGCTCGCTCTCGGCGGCAACGTCTTCGGCTGGACCGCCGACGAGGCGCAGTCGTTCGCCGTGCTGGACGCCTACGCCGCGGCCGGAGGCAACTTCATCGACACCGCCGACGGCTACTCCGCCTGGGTTCCGGGCAACGAGGGCGGGGAGTCGGAGACGGTCATCGGCAAGTGGCTGGCCTCCCGCTCCGACCGCGCCGACATCGTCGTCGCCACCAAGGTCTCCACCCACCCCTCGTACCGGGGGCTCGCGCCCGTCAACATCAAGGCCGCGGCCGAGGCGTCGCTGCGTCGGCTCGGCACCGACCGCATCGATCTCTACTACACGCACTTCGATGACGAGACCGTCCCGGTCGAGGACATCATCACCGCCCTCGACCAGCTGGTGAAGGAGGGCAAGGTCCGGGAGATCGCCGCCTCCAACATCAGCCCCGAGCGGCTCCAGGCCTCCCTGGACTTCTCGGAGCGCGAGGGGCTGGCCCGCTACGTCGCCCTGCAGCCGCACTACAACCTGGTCTCCCGCGACACGTACGAGGGCGAACTCCAGGACACGGCCGCCCGCGCCGGGCTCGCCGCCGTGCCGTACTTCGCCCTGGCTTCCGGCTTCCTCACCGGCAAGTACCGTCCGGGCGCCACGGTGGAGAGCGCGCGGGCCGAGAGCGTCAGCAAGTACCGGGACTCGGAGCGGGGACAGAAGGTCCTGGCCGCCCTGGACAAGGTCGCCCAGGAGCACGATGCGGAGATCGCGACCGTCGCGCTGGCCTGGCTCGCCTCCCGGCCGACCGTGGCCGCCCCGATCGCCTCGGCCCGCACGGTCGAGCAGCTGCCCGCGCTGCTGGCCGTCGCGGACCTCTCGCTGACCGAGCAGGAGCTGGCCGAACTCACCGAGGCATCCGCCTGACGCGCACGCGGAGCGCACCGCTACTGAGCGTGCGGCGGAGGCTCATGCGCAACGAATGCCCCGAGAGCGCAACGCTCTTGGGGCATTCGCGCTGAATGCGGCAGAGGTCTCACCGTCGCCATGGGCGGCCGTTCGGCTTCTTCGACGGCTCCGGCCACAGCCCCGGTGTCCGGAGTCTGCGGCCGCAGAAGGAACTGTTCGACGGTTTCGTGGACGCGGTGCGCCGAAGCCCTCAGTGCTGAACCGGCCCGTGCCAGGTCGACTGCCGGGGCGGCAGCATGTACGGGTTGTAGCCGGCGCCGTACTGCGGGTGCGGCGCCGGGGCCGCCCACGGGGGCGGTGGGTACGAGGGGCGCAGGCGGCCCGTTGCCTGGGCCGCGTAGGTCAGGGCGGGGGCGGCCACCTCTCTGCGTTGCCAGAGGTGGTGCAGCAGCTCCAGCTCGCGTTCGGCGAAGTCCGGGCCGGCCGCCCCGCGGCGGGCCCGCAGACGCAGCGAGGCCAGTGAGGTCGCGAACGACTCGTACTCGGCGACGGCCCGCGCAGCCGCCTTCCCGTGGGCCTTCGCCGAGGCTTTCGCCTGAGCGGAGGGCCTGGATGCGGGGCCGTACGGGCTCTGCCGGCTCCCAACGGCCTCGACGGCGTACCGTCGGCGGGCCGCGTCGCGGGCCAGGCCGCGGGCCCGCATCGACGCGAGGGCGAGCGGCTCCGCCGGGGTCAGCCAGCCGGCCGCCGCGTAGCCGGGCAGCTCGGCGGAGAGCATGCGAAGCTCCCGCTGGCGCGACCAGATCGCCAGCCAGGTCACCAGGCCGAAGACCGGCACCATGAACACCCCGTACACGGCGTAGAAGCCCCACGGGCTGAAGACCGCCGACCCGTTCCACAGCGCGTGCATGCCCATGGCGAGCACGAGCCCCAGCAGCGGCAGCACGATGCGGCGGATCCGCCGGCGCCGCGCACCGGCCGCGGCGAGCCCGAAACCTATGCCGGTCAGCACCGTGAAGAGCGGATGCGCGAACGGCGACATCACCGCCCGTACGAAGAACGTCGCGGCCGTCACCGACACGACGCCCGAGGTACCGATCTGCTGATCCTCGCCGAAGGCGTTGCCGAGGTAGAGGATGTTCTCCGTGAAGGCGAAGCCGCTCGCGGTGATGCCCGCGATCACGACGCCGTCGACGATCCCGGTGAACTCCCGTCTTCGGAACAGGAAGATCAGCAGGACCGCGGCGGCCTTGGCACTCTCCTCGACGACCGGGGCTATGACCGTGGCACCGAGGGTGTCGGCGTTCGACGGGTCGGCGGTGGCGGTGGCTATCCAGCGGGTCGCGAACGAATTCGCGAGGATCGCGACCAGTGCGGCGGCGAACGCACCCCAGGCGAAGGCGAACAGCACATTGCGCCAGGGGCCCGGATCGACCCGGTCCAGCCAGCGGAACGCCGCCATCAGCAGCGGCACGGGCAGCACGGCGAGCCCGAGGCCGACGAGAAAACCCTGAGTGCCCGTCTGGTCGCGGACCAGGGCCAGGATTGCCAGGCCACAGAGCGCGAGCACCGTGAACACGGCCGCGATGCGGAACGTCCGGCTGCGCCACACCATGCCGACGCGGCGCGGCCGGTAGCGCCAGTGCCTGCGCTCCGGCACGGCAGCCAGGATCTCGCCGACCCGCTGCTCCTTGAGGAGCGGGACGGCCGGTTGCGACTGCCGCTGCTGGACAGACCCGTCGGACACCACCCAATGACCCTAACCAGCAGCACTGACACCTGACCATGGGGCGCCCGGCCGGGCAGGGAGCGGCAGCTCTCAGCGGCGGGCGAAGAGCAGGTCGTGCACGACATGGCCCTTGTCCAGGCCCTGCCCCTCGAACCGGGTCAGCGGCCGGAACGCGGGCCGGGGCGCGTAGCCACCGTCCGCCCGGGTGTTCTCGAAGAGGGGGTGCGCGGTCAGCACCTCCAGCATCTGCTCGGCGTACGGCTCCCAGTCGGTCGCGCAGTGGATCACTGCCCCCGGCTTCAGCCGCTGCGCCACCAGATCGAGGAACTCCGGCTGGATCAGCCGCCGCTTGTGATGGCGCTTCTTCGGCCATGGGTCGGGGAAGTACACCCGCAGCCCGTCCAGCGAGTCCGGCTTGAGCATCTCGCGCAGCAGGATGATCGCGTCGCCGTTGGCCACCCGGATGTTGGACAGGCCGTTCCGTTCCGCGAGGCCGAGCAGATTGCCCTGGCCCGGGGTGTGCACATCGACGGCGAGGATGCCCGTGCCCGGGTCGTCGGCGGCCATCTGCGCGGTCGCCTCGCCCATCCCGAAGCCGATCTCCAGCACGGTCGGGAGCCCGTCGAACAGCTCGGGCAGGTCGAGGACGCGCTGCCCGTCGATGTCCAGGCCCCACTTGGGCCAGAGCCGCAGCAGGGCGTCCTCCTGGCCGGGCGTGACGCGGCTGCGGCGCGGCTGGAAGCTGCGGATCCGGCGTTCGTGGTGCGAACCGGCCGGGTCGATGGCGGGCCCGCCCGGGAAGCGCGGCTCCTGGCGCAGCCTGCGCTGCCGCTCGAAGGAAGCGGCGCGGAGGTCGTCCGGAATCCCGGCAGCGTCGGCAGCGGACGAGGAGAGATTCTCGGAGACGTTCTCGAAGGAGCCCTCGGAGACGATCTCGGAGGAGCTCTCGGAGGGGTTCATGGGCTCAGACACAATGCCCCGATTCTACGGCGGGCGGCCTCCACCCCGTCTCCCGTGCCCGGAGCAGCGCCCTGCGTGCCACCTCCCGCCCGATGGGCAGCGAGGCCGTCGCGGCGGGCGACGGAGCGTTCAGTACGTGGACGGTGTGCGGGGCCTCGCGGATCAGGAAGTCGTCCACCAGGGTGCCGTCCCGCAGCACGGCCTGGGCCCTGACCCCCGCCGGGGCCGGCCTCAGATCGGCCTCCGTCACCTCGGGCAGCAGCCGCCGCACGGCCTGGGTGAACGCGTGCTTCGACAGCGAACGGCGCACCTCGCCCGCCCCGTACCGCCAGTGTCTGCGTGCGATCTGCCAGGTGCCGGGCCAAGCAAGGGTGTCCGCCAGCTCGCGCGGGCGTACGACCGGCCAGCCGTACCCCTCGCGCGCCAGGGCCGGCACCGCGTTCGGCCCGACGTGGACGCTGCCGTCGTGGCCCCGGGTCAGATGGACCCCGAGGAACGGGAACGCCGGATCGGGCACCGGATAGACCAGGCTGCGCACCAGCTCCGGCCGCGCCAGCTCGTAGTACTCCCCCCGGAAGGGCACGATCCGCATCCCCGGGTCGTCGCCCGCGAGCCGTGCCACCCGGTCGCAGTGGAGTCCCGCGCAGTTGACCAGCACCCGGGCCCGCACCACCGGGCCGTCCGCCGTCCGCACCGCCACGCCCCAGGGGCGCCGGTCGATCGCGGTGACCTCCGCCCCGTAACGGATCACCCCGCCGGCCCTGCTCACCTCGGCGGCGAACCGGGCCGCGACCGCTCCGAAGTCGCACACCCCGGTCGACCCGACCCGGATCGCGGCGAGGCCGCTCACCTGGGGTTCGTACTCCGTGATCTGGGCGGGGCCCAGCTCGCGCACCGGCAGCCCGTGCTGCCGGCCGCGCTGGACCAGGGCGTGCAGTCGGGGCAGCTCGGACCGCTCGGTCGCGACGATCAGCTTGCCGGTCACCGCGTGCGCGATGCCGTGCTCGGCGCAGAAGTCGACCATTTCGGCGGCGCCGCGCACCGCGTAGCGAGCCTTGAGCGAGCCGGGGCGGTAATAGATGCCGCTGTGGATCACTCCGCTGTTGCGCCCGGTCTGGTGCCGGGCCGGGCCCCACTCCTTCTCCAGGACCGTCACCCGGGTGCCCGGAGCGGTGCGTGTGATCGCATATGCCGTCGACAGCCCGACGATCCCGCCGCCGATCACCAGCACATCGCAGTCGTACGCCGCGTGCGTCATCATCACGCCACCTCCCACCCCGATAGTGCACTGACCCACTGACAACGCACTCAAACCAGTGCGGCCCAGCGTGGCGCCGAATCTTTACGGCCCGGCTCGTGGCACGTCGGATTCCGTTTACGCCGGCGCCACCAGGAGCGGCCTGGCCCGCTCACGCAGCTCGGCGACGCGCGGCTCGTGCCCGTACGGTTCGAGCCGGTGCAGCAGATCCCGTACGTACTCCGTGGTGCGCGCCGAGGAGATGCGGCCCGCCACCTCGACCGCCCGGGTGCCCGCGGCACAGGCCGCGTCCAGATTGCCCGACTCCAGCTCGGCCACCGCCGACACCACGAGCCGCAGCCCGTGCGAGCGGACGAACTCCTCGGTGGGCCTGGACAGCGCCTGCTCGGTGAAGCGCCGCACCTGCCGGGGCGCCTTCAGATCGAGGTGGCACTCCGCGGCATCGGCCGCGAACCTGTCGTACGAGTAGAAGCCCAGCCAGGACGGGTCCGCGTCGGCGTCCCTGGAGCGCTCCAGCCAGCCCTCGGCGGCCTTCAGCGCGGATCCCGCGGCGGACGCGTCGTTCGCCTTGGCATGGGCACGCGCCTCCACCAGGCGGAAGAAGCTCATGGTGCGGGCCGTGGCGAGGCCCCGGTTGCGCTCGACGGCGGCCTGCGCGAGGTCGATCCCCTCGTCGGCGAAGCCGCGGTAGGTCGCCTGGAGCGACATCGACGCGAGGACGTAGCCGCCGAGGGGTACGTCGGCTGCGGCCCGCGCGAGTCTCAGCGCCTGGATGTAGTAGCGCTGCGCGGCCTCCTGCTGACCGGTGTCGAAGGCCATCCACCCGGCGAGCCTGGTCAGTTCGGCCGCGGCGCCGAAGAGTGCCCGGCCGACTTCGTCGCTGTACGAACCGAGCAGCAGAGGTGCGGCGTCGACCCGTAAGCACTCGGGAACCATGGAGGAACGCCAGTCCCCGCCGCCGTACTTGGAGTCCCAGCGGCGGGCGTCCTGGGCCGCCTCCCGCAGCTTGGAGACATCGCTGTGGCCGACCCGCAGCGGGGAGATGTCGCTGGTGATCGTGGCGACAGGAGCGGTGACGGGGGTGGTGACGGGAGTGGTGACAGAAGTGGTGACAGAAGTGGTGGAGGACGCCGATGCCGATGCCGACGCGGCTTCGGGGCGCGGCTGGGCGGGGATGGCGGGTGCCTGCCGCGTGCCGAGTGCTCCCAGCGTTCCGAGCGCTGTCCGGGCCGCCTGTGCGGTCAGCGCGGTCTGGACGCCGGGTCTCGGCTGCGCCCCGGATGTCGGCTGAGCCCCGGATACCGGCTGCGCTCCGGTTGTCGTCTCCGTGCTCTTCGCCGCCTTGCCCGGCGGGCTCTGCGCCCCTGCACCGCTGTGTGCGCCCCGTGCGCCCTGGGGGTCGAAGGCGGGCGCCTCGGCCGCTGTCGCGTCCCGCGCCACCGTCGCGTCGGCGGGGGATATCAGCCAGCGGGACGCGGGCGTCGCGTACGCGCTCACCGAGAACGAGCCCGCGAGCGACTGCCAGATCCCGCCGCTGCCCGCCCTCCGCCCGGCCAGATCCAGCCGGTACAGCTCGGTCGCCGAACGGACCGCCTCGCTCACGGCGCGCGGGAAGGCCAGCCCGACCTCCGGCGCCGGGTCGGCGTCCGCGAGCCCGATCTCGTGCAGCGGGACCGGCCGGCCGAGCTTGGCGCCGATCGCCGCGGCGATGAGATGGGGCGCGGCGCCCTGCGGCACCATGCCCTTGGAGACCCACCGGGCCACCGAGGTCTTGTCGTACCGAAGTGTCAGACCGCGCTGCGCCCCGAGGTCATTGACCCGCCGGGCGAGCCCGGCGTTGCTGATTCCCGCGAGGGCGAGAACGGTTCCGAGCTTCTCGTTCGGTCCTCGTTGCTCCCTGGACATGCGCCACCCCTCGACACACAGACGGCCGCCGCGTCACCGTTGCGGCGCGCGGCATTCGTACCGTGTCCTCCCCAGCGACGAGCCCCGGCACTCCGGCCGCACACGCATGCGGCCGAGCCCCGAGGAATATGCCTCCTGCAGAGAACCTCAGTAAACCCAGCGTAGTTCGCCGCATCCCTACCGTTAAGGGGCAGACGTCCGTATGGCGGGATTGTTGTCCGTGCGGACGCGGACGGCGGTCCGGACGCGGATCGGATGCATTCCGGAAGGGGCCCGGATGTGGATCGGACGCCGCGTGAACCCGGCCCGGAACCCTGCTCGACGGCGCACGGGAGCGGCACTCGGAGGCGCTGCCCCCGCGTGGTGCCGGGGCTGCTCGCCGAGCCCCGTACGTGCTCCTGGTGTGTGGCCGTGCGCCCGGCCGTGCGCTCTCGTCCGGCCGTTTCGGGAGCGTTTCCATGGGTGCTGCGTGGGTCGGCCCACTGCACAGGACTCAGTGGGCTGGGGGACACTGCCGCCTCATTCCCCGCAGGCGGCGGACCGGTCCGGGAGGTGAACGACGCCTCCCGGACTGTGCATCGGCGGTCCCGGTGGAGATCTTTCGCGGCTGCCGAAAGGGCCCGGAAGGGGTCCAGGCGGGACCCAGGTGGGGCCCGGGAGGCATTCGGGAAGAATCGGGGAATGAAGCGGGGCGAAAAGGGACTTCTGATGCGGCGAGTGCCTCGGCGCGAGGTTCCAACCCGCTCCGAAAATGGCCGAATGTCGTCGGTCGTTCGAGGTTGGGCCGCCCGTTTCGCGGACATCTCGTCGACTGCCCGACGGTCGCCCGCCGGCGGCTCGTCAGCGGTTCGTGGATGTCTCGAACATGGCTGGATTTCGGCCGGTGGATCTGGCTCATAAGTGGAGACCAACGCGCCTGTTCCGTAAGTCAGTTGGCGGTTGAGGTGCCTGATGCCGGTGGTGCGTGACGTCATGCCGCCGGAAGTGTCGCCCGTTTCCCGCCGGGCGCGTACG
Source organism: Streptomyces sp. NPDC006510 (assembly GCF_040611955.1). Lineage (NCBI taxonomy): Bacteria > Bacillati > Actinomycetota > Actinomycetes > Kitasatosporales > Streptomycetaceae > Streptomyces > Streptomyces sp. NPDC006510. The sequence goes on from NZ_JBEXPH010000055.1 coordinate 26,896, forward strand.
TGTCCGCAACCCGCCCGGCCTCCCGCCCGGCCCGGCCTTTGCCAGGGGCGCATGCCCTTCCGACGTGCGCCGTGCGTAGCCCCTCCTGTGCGCCGTTGTCGTGGCAGCATGTTCGCAACGGCGCCGCGCGCTAACCGGAATTCTCCCGATACTTTCCTGCTGCGCCGTTTTGTCCACAGCCTGTGGAGGCGGCGATGCGTTGGTTGGTGGGGTGGAGCAGTATCGCCGCGAGCTTCGGCACGGCCGGTGCGGTCGGCCCCAGTGACGAGGGGCGCACGATGCACCCCGTGGGCTCCCAACTCCTGTGGGGCGACCCGGATCCGCTCTGGGCCGTGGGGGACTGGCGTCCCGACGAGATTCGGATCACCACGGCCGAAACCACCGAAGGCGCGCCCACCGCCCGGATGGCCGTCCTCGGCTGCTGCAGCGCCACCGACGAACAGCTGCGCTCCGGCCTCCTCGCCGCCCGCGGCGGAGCCCTGCGCCATCTGACCTCCTGGCCCGGCAGCTACACGACCGTCGTCCAGATCGGCCGCCGGATCACCGTCATCGGCGACCTCGCCGGTGCCCGCCCCGTCTTCTACACGCCCTGGGCGGGCGGCACGGCGTACGCCACCGCCGCGCTCCCGCTCGCCGACCTCATCGAGGCCCAGCTGGACATCGGCCACCTGGCCGCCCTGCTCGCCTGCCCCGAAACACCGGAGGCGCTGCGCGACGGCACCCCGTACGCCGGGGTGAAGCGCATCCCGCCGGGCCACGCGCTCATCCTCCGCGAGGGCTCGCGCGAGATCACCGGCTACGAGGCGGTGGCCTCCCTCGCCGTGGCCGCCCCCCAACTCGACCCGGTCAGCGCCGTCGACGGCGTACGCGACGCACTGGTCGAAGCCGTACGCGCCAGACTCCTGGCCCCGCGCCACGCGCCCGAGACCCTGCCGCCCGACCCCGGCCCGGTCCCCGGCATGGGCCCCGCCGAACGGCGCGCCGCCCGTGGCGCGCCGGTCCCCGGCATCGGCGCCGACCTGTCCGGAGGCAGCGCCTCCGCCACCCTCGCCCTGCTCGCCGCCGGACTGCCCGGCCTGCCCGGCACCCTCCTCGGCCACGGCACGGGCGCCGGGGAGCGGCTGCTGGCCGTCACCCTGAACGACCTCACCGCGCGCGGACACGAGGACGAACTCGAACGCGCCCGCGTGATCGCCGCCAACCCGCGCCTGCACCATGTGGTCGTCGCGGCCGGGGAAGAGGCCCTGCCCTACGCCGACCTGGGCAGCGGCCCGCTCACCGATGAACCCGCCCCGTCCCTCGTCGTCGCCGAGCGCCACCGCCGGCGCCTGGCGTCGGGCAGCGCCGACCACTTCGTCGGCGGCGGCGCCCGGCAGGTCCTCGACGCCCACCCGGCCCGCCTCGCCGACCTGCTGATGGACCGTCGCCGACGCCATCTGCTGCGCCCGGTCGCCGCGCTTGCCAGGGCGGAGGGCCCGAGCGCGCACTCCCTGTTCGTCCCGCTGACCGTCTACCGCGCGGCCCGCCGCCTGTCCCGTACGTCGTACCGCACCGGCCTGGAAGCGGCGGCCGACCGGCTGCCGGACGCCAACCGGCACACCCCCGACCTCGACACCCCCGCCGACGCGTCGCTGGCCGCCCTCGCCTGGTCGCGGCCCGGACCCGCCGCGCGCTGGCTCACGGGGGAGGCGCTCGCCGAAGTGTCGGTCCGGCTCCAGGAGGCGGCCATCCGGCCCGTCTCCGTCCAGCGTCCCGGCGAGGCCCGCGCCAGGGCGGCCCTGGCCCGGTACGCCGCCGACCACCGGATCCTGGAGCAGGCCGCCGAGAACCGCAGCCAGCGGCTGCACGCCCCGTTCCTCGACAACCAGGTCGTACGCGCCGCCCGCGCGCTCCCCGAATCGCTCCGGGTCCAGCCGGGCGCCCGCGCCGCGATCCTGCGCCGGGTGCTCGCGGGCGCAGGCATCCACGAGCTGCCGCCCGGCTGGGGCACGCCCTCCCTCGCCACGTCGAACGCGACCGCCCGCACCGGCCTGCGCGCCGCCCTCCCGGAACTGATCGCCCTCTTCGACGCCCCGCTGCTCGCCGACGCGGGCCTGGTCGAGGCCCGCGTCGTACGGAAGGCGCTGCGCGCGGCCTCCGAGGGCGAACCGCTCCCGCTGGACGGCCTCGCGCACCTGGCGTCCACGGAGCTCTGGCTCCGCCGGCTCGTGTCGCGGCGCGGCACCTGCTGGACGGGCACGGCGGCACCCCGCCAGCGTGCGGTCGCGGGCGGCGTCGTTCCGGGCAGGCGGACGCTTCAGCCGTAGGCACGGGCGGCGCGTCGTTCCGGCCACGCGGACGCTTCGGCCATAGGCACGGGCGGCGGGACCGAGACCGATGGGGGCGGTCGCCTGCCGTCGGCGGGGGCGCGGGACACAATGGCCCGGTGCGGTACCTGATCCTGGGCGTCACCGAGGCGCGCGACGAGAACGGCACTGCCCTGCCCGTGGGCGGTACGCGGCTGCGCGCCCTTCTCGCCGCCCTCGCGCTGCGTGGGGGACGTCCCGTCCCCGTCGCCGATCTGGTCGACGACGTATGGGCCGCGGACCCTCCGCACGACGCTCCCGCCGCGCTCCAGGCCCTGGTGGGCCGGCTGCGCCGGGTGCTGGGCAGGGACGCGATCACGAGTACCCACGGGGGATACCGCCTGGAGGCCGGGCCCGACGAGGTCGACCTGCACGTGTTCGAGCGGCTGTCCCGCCAGGGGGCCGAGGAGCTCGACGCGGGCGATCCCGTGACGGCCGCGCGCACGCTCCGTACCGCGCTCGCCCTGTGGCGCGGCCCCGCGCTGGCCGACCTGCCGGACCGGGACCACGGCCACGGCCTGCGCCCCGAGGGCCACCGCCTGGCCGCGCTGGAACGCCGTATCGAGGCCGACCTGCGGTGCGCGGCGGCGGGCACGGGTGCCGGTGCGGGGCCCGATGCGGGGCCGCGGACCCTCGTACCGGAGCTCATGGAGCTGACCGCCGCCCACCCGTACGACGAACGCTTCCGGGCCCAGTTGATCCGTGCCCTGCGTGCCGAAGGCCGCCAGGCCGATGCGCTGGCCGCCTACGAGGACGCCCGCCGCGCCCTCGCCGACGGTCTCGGGACCGATCCCGGACCGGAACTGACCGCGCTGCACCGTGAGTTGCTCGCCCCACCGCAAGCGCCGTCCGCATCCGCATCAGCGGCAGTTCGGCAACAGCGCCCGCAGCGCCCGAGCCCGCTCGACCCGCCCGGCCCCGCCGTCGTCCACGGCAACCTCCGGCCCCGGCTCACCTCGTTCGTCGGCCGCGAGCCCGAACTGCGGTCCATCCGCGCCGATCTGACCCGTTCCCGCCTGGTCACTCTCACCGGCCCCGGTGGCTCCGGCAAGACCCGGCTCGCCGAGGAGGCCGCCACCCACGGAGGACCGGTTCCCACCGCCTCCGCAGCCCCCACGGACGCCTGGATCGCCGAACTCGCCTCCGTGGACGACCCCGTCGACGTACCCGGAGCCGTACTCTCCGCTCTCGGGCTGCGCGAGACGTCCCTCCTCCGGGACAACAACCGCGACGGACAGCCGCTGCGCACCGACCCGACCGATCTCCTCGCCGAGCACCTGGCGCACAGCTCCCGCACCCGCCCGTTCCTGCTCGTCCTGGACAACTGCGAACACGTCATCGACGCGGCCGCCACCCTCGCCGAGACCCTGCTCACCCGTTGCCCGCAGCTGCGCATCCTCGCCACCAGCCGCGAACCCCTCGGTGTCCCCGGCGAATCCGTCCGCCCGGTCGGCCCGCTCCCGGCCGATCCCGCCCACCGGCTGTTCGCCGAGCGCGCCCGCGCCGTACGCCCCGACTTCGACCCCGAGCAGGAGGCCACGCACGATCCGGAGGCGGTCGCCGAGATCTGCCGACGGCTCGACGGGCAACCACTCGCCATCGAGCTGGCCGCCGCCCGGCTGCGGATGCTCAGTCCGCGTCAGATCGCGGACCGGCTCGACGACCGGTTCCGTCTGCTGACCGGCGGAAGCCGGACCGTACTGCCGCGTCAGCAGACGCTGCGTGCCGTCGTCGACTGGTCCTGGGACCTCCTCGACGAGGACGAACGCACGGCTCTGCGCCAGGTCTCGGTCTTCGCGGGCGGCTGGGATCTGCCGGCCGCGGAAGCCGTCATCACATCTGGAACAGCGCCTGCTACCGGCCCTGCCCCTGCCGGTCCTGTCTCCGCCGCCCGGCTCTCCACCGCCGATCTGATCGGCGCTCTCGTCGACAAGTCCCTCGTCGTCGCCACGCCGACCGCCTCCGGCGAGATGCGCTACCGCCTCCTGGAGACCATCCACGAGTACGCCGCCGAACGTGCCGCCGAGGCCCCGGAGATACGTGCCACCGCCGCGGGCGCGCACACCGCGTACTTCCTCGCGCTCGTCGAGCAGGCCGAGCCCCGCCTTCGCTCCGGTGACCAGCTGCCCTGGATCGAACGCCTGGAGACGGAACTCGACAACATCCGGGCCGCTCTGCACCGGACCGTCGTCACCGGCCCGTCCGAACCGGAAGCCGTACGACTGGTTCTCGGCATGGGGTGGTTCTGGTGGTTGCGCAACTTCCGCCCCGAGGGCCTCACCTGGGCCGAGCGCGCCGTGGCGCTCGGCCCCGAACCGACCGACGTCGGCGACCCCCGCTACTGGCCGCGCATGCAGCTGGAGATGCTGCGGTACTTCCTCGCCGTCGAGAGCCGACCGGCCGCGGACATCCTGGGCGACGATCGCCATCGGGTGCTGATGGACCGGGTGGCCGACGCGTTCATGTCCTCGGGGCCGCAGTCCGCCCGGTTCCCGGGACTGCTCTGGCCGATGGCCCGGTTCATGACCAGCACGGCGGCCGAAACCCACGCGATGATCGAGCGGGCGGTCGACAACGCCCGTATCCACGGCGGTGCCTGGGAGTACTGCGTCACGCTGATGTTCCGCACCCATATGGCCGTCGACATGTCCGGCGGTATGCCCGGGGTGGACGCCGATCTCGCGGAACTGCGCGAACTGAGCCGCCGCGTCGGCGACCGCTGGATCCGCGCGCAGGTCGCGAGCGCGGCCGCGGAGGCGGGCGTGATGCGCGGACGGTACGCACCGGCGCGGGCGGCGTACGAGGAGGCGCTGCTGCTGTCCCGTGAGGTCGGGGCGCACATCGAGGCGCCGTTCCTCCTCGCGCGCCTCGCCGAACTCGCCCACCGGACCGGGGACATGGCGGAGTACGAACGGATCCTGACCGAGGCGGAGAGCGAGGCGGAGCGCTACCAGGTGCACGACGCCCGCGCCTACGGCCATTTCCTGCGCGCCACCGTGGCCCTGGAGCGGGGGCAGATCGAGGAGGCGCGGCGGCTGGTCACCGAGGCGGCAAATACGGTCGGCCGGGGCAGCCCGCCGTCGCACTTCAACGCCGTGGTCGACGGGCTCGCCGCCCGGATCGCGGTGCACGAACCGGGACCCGACCGTGGCCCGGCCGTCGGCGTGCGGGGTCTGACGGCGGCACTCCGTGCGGCGAGGGACGCCCAGTGCGCCGAGTTCGTCACCGGGCATCTGGCGGAAGGCGTGGCGACCGCGCTGCCGAAGGTGGGCCGCCACGGAGCCGCCGTACGGATCCTGGCGGCGGCGGACAGCTGGCGCCTGTTCGCCCCGAGGACCGAGGCGGAGCAGGCCGAGGTGGACGAGGTCGAGCGGCAGGCACGTGAGGAGCTCGGACCTCAGCTGTACGAGTCCGAGCGCGCCGCGGGCCGCACACTGACCGTCGACGACGTCATCGAGCTCCTGACCCGGATCACCGAGGAGCTCCCGGAAGCGCCGGGCTCCGTCCCGGACCGGCTCACCGGCAGCTGATCCTCGAATTCGCCCAGTCGGCGAGCGCCATGACGCCACCGGGCCGGGCGCGCTCGACGACGAGCCGGATTCGGTCCTGACCGGCGATACCGACGCCCACGGGCACGGCCGGGTCATTGCCGTTCATCACCGGGGACTGCCAGAGTCGCGCGCCGTCGCCGTTGAAGACCGAGAAGCGCACCGAGCCGAGCCCCATCGTCATGTCGTCGATCCCGACCATCGCCTCGTACCGCGTGCACTGCTTGTTCAGCTGGATGACGACCGAGGAATCGCTGTTGACGGTCACCCCGTGCGCGTACGTCGTGCCGCCGATGGACACGTTGGAACGCTGCCAGACCCAGCTGCTCTCCCCGGCCACCACCTCCGGTTCGGTGTGGTCACCCAGGAACGAGTAGTTCAGTTCGCTGACCTGATAGACGGTCGGCGCGGGGGGCGGAGGGGTCGGGGTCGGGGTGGGCGGCGGTGTCGGCGCGGGTGGCGTCGGCTTCGGAGGCGTCGGCTTGGGTGGCGTCGGCTTCGGAGCGGGCTTCGGGGGCGGGGTCGGGGTGGGCGTCGGCTTGGCCTTGGGCTCGGGCGGCGGTGTCGGCGCCGGGGGCGCGGGCGGCGCCGGCGGAGCGGGCTTCGGAGGCGGCGGGGGAGTCGGCTCGGGCGGCGATGTCGGCGCCGGAGGAGCCACGGCAGCCGGCTTCGACACATGTGTGGCCTCGGGCTTCGGCTGGTCGTCGCCGACCAGTGCCCAGGCCAGCCCGGCCGCCGCGGCCACGACAACCGCCGCCGCGATACCGGCCTTCACCGGGGCACCGAGCCCCTCCGAGGCCGCGGCACCACCGGCCGCACCCCCGGACGAGCTCCCCCCGGACGCCGCCGCGGCGGCACCCGCACCCGCGGCTCCCGCCGCGCCACCGGCGACGATCCCGGCGGCCTTGAGCGCGTACCCGGCGGCGAACCAGCCGATGACCGCGACCGGCAGCAGCGCGGGGATCCCGGCGTTGACATGGGCCAGTTCGCCCGCGGCGAGCCGGCACTTCGAGCACCCTTCCAGGTGTCCGCGCAGGCCGCGCTCGGCCCGCATACGGAGCCCGCCACGGGCATACGCGCCGAGCCGGTCGGCGTAGCGCGCGCAGTCGCCGCCCGCGGTCAGGGCCTGGCTCACATGCGCCTGAAGGTAGGCCTGCTTGAGGCCCTCGCGGGCCCGGCTGGCCAGCACCGCCGTGGCATTGGCGGTCAGTCCGAAGAGCGGGGCGATCTCGCTGGGCGACTCCTCCTCGACGGTGGTGTGCCACAGCACGGCCTGCCAGCGCTCCGGCAGGCTGCGGAACGCCTGCATCGCCATCGACTGCTCGGCCTCGTGCATCGCCAGCACATCGGCACCGAGGTCGAGCGTGTCCGCGTCCGACACCTGGGAGGCCTGGGACGCCTGCGCGGCGAACACCGCGAAGTCGTCGACCAGCTGCTCCCGCTTCGCGGTCTTGGTCCAGGCGGCGCCGACATGGCGGACGGCCGTCATGAGATAGGCCCGTACGGCCTCCTCGGGCCCCTTGCCCCGCCGTACCGCCTGCAGCGTGCGGGCGAAGACCTCGGCCGTCAGGTCGTCGGCCGTGTGGGCGTCCCGGCAGCAGCTCCGCGCGTAGCGTCGCACCGCGTCGGAGTGCCGTCGGAAGAGTTCCTCGTACGCGAGATCGTCGCCGTCCCGCATCTGCCGGATCAGATCGGCGTCGGAGGCATCGGTGGCAGTGGCGCTGCCGCCCTCCCGCTGCATCGGCACCGCGGCGTCGGCCTCGGGATCGGCCGGTGCCGACCATGGACCCGGCAGGACGGTGCCGCCCTCCGCGTCACCGCTCGACCGCCCGGGCCCGGCCTGGCTCGGTACCTGCCGGGCAGACAGCCCACCGGCCTCCGTGACATCGCCCACGGCGGAGACGTCGTCGAACGACTTTTCCTGCTGCCCGTCACCGCTCATCGCGGTAGCCCCCGTATGCGCTGTCGGACCCGAACACCGGGCAAGAGTGTCACATGGCGCAATCACGTCGTACCCTCAGCCCCCGCAACCACTCATCCGGGGCGTTTTTCCGAATGTAAGTACTAACAGCCGTTCATTCGGGGAATGCTCGACAACCTCTTTCGTGCGGGCGAGTTGGCGCCGCAGTGCGCGATTCGAGAGCGGCGAACCCGCTGGGCAGCGGGAAAGCGGGTTCCGGCGGCGAGAGAGGCAGCCCCGGAGGCCGGCTACGAAGCCGGACGCGGAGTCGCACAGGTGATGACGGGCTGTTGACCAAGGCCCCATCAAAACGGGCCACATCAATGAAGCTGCGCCCTCTTGGAGTAGCTGATCGGGGTGGTGGCGTGAGGGTCGTTCGGGGTGCTCGTGCTGGTGGTGGAGGCGGCAGTCTGAGGTGTGGATCGTCCGGCAGGGTTGGTTTTGCGGGTTCTCGTCCGTCGGGATCGGCGCCGCTCGTACGCTCCGGCGCATGATGGACCCCGAGATACAGGAACGGATCGCCGCGCGTCGTGCGGAGCTGGACGGACTCGAAGAACAGCTGGTCAAGCAGCTGGCGGAGGTGCGGGCCGAGCGGGATGAGCTTGCCGTGGCCGAGCGGGTGTGGCAGCGGATGAGTGAGCAGCTCGCCGACGAGCGGGCCCAGGCCGGATCGCCGGTGGTTCAGGTGGCGGGTCGGGCAGTGAGGGTGGTCCCGGAGCGTGGGCCGGGAGTTTTGGAGTCCGCGTTGCCGGCGGAGTATCAGCGCATCCTGGCTGCCGTGCGGGCGGCCGGCAGTCCGGTCGCTACCCGGCAGATCGGCGAGGCGCTGGGCGTGGACACCGGGGTGCGGGGCAAACTGGAGCCGCTGCGCGGGAAGCTGACGAAGCTGGCCGACCGCGGCTGGCTGCACAAACGGCCCGACGGGAAGTTCACCGTCCGCCCGTGACCGGCCCGCACGGACGGCAGGGCGTAACCAAGGTGCCCCCGGCGGCTGTTGGAATTGTGTGACGAAAACCAATAAGCATGCCGGGGACACCGTGTCCCTGGTCTACCAGTGCCGCCTGCCGCTGTCCACGCGCACCGTGAACTACCTCGCCGATCTGCTGCGCGGCCACCTGAAGTCGATACGGTCCAGGTGGCGGGCACTGCTTGGCCCGGAGGATCGCGACCATCGTGCTGGCCGTGCTGAGGCACGATCAGCGCCTGGCCGACATGGCCGGCGGCAACGACGTCTCCGCCACCACCATCCGGCGCTGGCGCGACGAGCTGATCACCTTGCTGGCCGCCAAGGCCCCACGGCTGGACCGCGCCCTGAAGAAGATCGCCCGGCGGGGCGGCGAGGCCGCTCTGATCGACGGCACCCTGATCCCCACCCAGCGCCGCACCGGGACGGCGAACCGGCCGAACCAATCCGGCAAACACCACCGCCACGGCCTGCACGTCCTCGCCCTGACCGACGAACGGGGCCGGATGATCTGGATCTCCGCGGCTCGGCCCGGCCGCACTCACGACATCACCGCCGCCCGCCGTGACCGCATCCTGTCCCACTTACGCGCCGCCGGCCTCGGCGCCCTGGCCGATCTCGGCTTCCTCGGCCTGGACGACGACCCGGATGACCCCGTGGTCGTCACCGGCTTCAAGGCCACCCGCGCCCGCAAGCTCACCACCAGCGACAAGGAAGCGAACCGGGCGCTCGCCGTCGCACGCGCCCCGGTCGAGCACGGCTTCGCCCATCTCAAGAACTGGCGGATCCTCACCAAGATCCGCACCGATCCCCCCGCGACCGGCCTGCTGCGCGCCCTGTTCGTCCTGACGAACCTCGAAGGAGCCCGCTGACAGATGATCTGCACCCGAGACATCCGCCCAACACCAGCATGACCACCCCGAACGACCCTCACGCCACCACCCTGACCAGCTACTTCAAGAGGGCGCAGGTTCACTGAAGCTCGCAGCCACGGAGCGTCACGGAGTCCACGTAGGTTTCCGAAGCTCGATCGCCGGTTACCGGAAAGTCATATTCGGCGCGGTACGGCTCCGTCCTGCCAGCGGTAGAGGTCGCGCAGCAAGGAAATCTCGGCGCCGTGATGGATCAGCTCCCTGTTGACGTGCAGGACGATGCCCTCCATGGGAAACCGCTCGGGACCCACCGTGGGCGGATTCTCCAGGTCAGCGTCCGAGAGCTCGCGGACCCCCGCGTTCCATCTCCCATACATCTCATCGAGCTGTTTTAGCGCCTCGTCAGCGGTCCCCGCGTAGGCGAATGTCTGGGAGTCGACGTCCTGGCCGCCGAAGTGCCATCCGACCCGATAGCCCAGGCAGGAGACGATGATGTGCGCCAGCCGCCAGGCAATCGTGGTCACCGGCGCCGGCACCGGGTCAGGGGACGCGGAGTCCATCGTCCATTCCCCCGAACCTGCCGACATCGGTGCGGCCGATGTGCCACGTGGGCGGATGCTCCAGCAGCCACGCACCGGCTCCCAGAAGTACTCCTCATCGGCAAGACCGTGCAGCCGCGGCCGCAGGTTCTTGTGCCAGTGCCAGTCCAGCTGGTCCGCGATTCGCTCGCTCCTTGTCATTTCCGCACACTACATACAACGGAGACCTGGCTGCGAGCCTCGCGGACGCCGTCGCCGGCCGTGGGCCGCGAGAGCGTACCGCACCGGGAGGTGACGCCGGGGGCTGATGTGCCCTTCGGGCCGCGCCGCCGCGAGCGGCTGTTTGACATTAACAACCCGGCTGGCTGGGTTGGGTTCAATGACCCAAATGTGACAGCCTCGACCGATGACATGACGGATGATCAAGACCGCAGACTCCCGCCCGAGATCAGCATGAGTATCCCGAGCGAGCGCCACGCCAGAGCCTCCGACCTGCATGTTCGAAGATGGCGAAGACTCAATCATTCACACGGACCGTCGCCCCGATCACCCGCCACCCGGCGCCCCGGCCAACCGCCCCCGGAGGACCCGGAAAGGCTTCAGACAGTCAACGCAGCCAGCGCAGCCAGCGCAGACAGCACAGGCACGCCCCCGGACCGCGGCCCGAGCACGCGCAGCAAGCTCGGCGGCCTCAGCGCCACCCTCCCGCGAGGGTGCACCGGGCACAGCAGCCACACGCCACTGCGCCCGCGCACCCGCGTACGCACGAAGAACCCGCCTGTGCGCGAAAGAACCTCCGCTCACGCGTGAAAGAACCGCTCACGTGGGAAGGACCGGCACGCCTCCCGCGCATCGCACGCCTCCCGCGCATCGCACGCCTCCCGCGCATCGCATCCCTCCCGCGCTCACCACTCAGGCAACCGGCCGAGAACGCAGCCCCTCCAGCAGGATGTCGAGGAGACGGCTCGAAGCGGCGGCCTGCTGAGCCGCGTCGGGCAGCGACGGCGCCGCCGTCGCTATCACCAGCAGTACATCCGCGACCGTCACGTCGCGGCGCAGTTCACCAGCTGCCCGTGCCCGGTCCACCAGGCGGCCGACCACCTCCAGCAGCTCGCCGGCTCCCGTGTCGTCGTCCTCGATGCCGGTCTCCGCAGCGGAACGCTCGTCGGCCGGCCGGAGGTCGGCCTGGTCGGCGCCCTGCCGCTGCTGAGGCACCCGAACCTCGTCCCGACCGCTGCCCGATGCCGCGCCCGATATGGTCACCGACTCCCCGACCACCGCCGGGTCATCGCCACTGCCACTGCCACTGCCATCGGAATCGACATCGACGCCGACCCTCAGCACCTGCGGCGGCAGCAGCCGCCCCGCGCCCGAGGCCACGGACGTCCGAAGGAAGCGCGACAACGCCGACCACGGCTCGTCCTCCTGCCCGAGCGCGGTCCGTGCCTGGTCCGTCAGCCGGGAGGTCTCTTCCTCGGCTATCCGTCGGACCAGCACGTCCTTGCTCGGAAAGCGCCGGTACACCGTGCCGACTCCGACCCTGGCGCGACGCGCCACGTCCTCCATCGGAGCCCCGTATCCCAGCTCACCGAACACCTCGCGCGCGGCTCGCAGGACATGTTCCAGATTGCGTTGTGCATCCACGCGCAGCGGAGCCGAGCGGCCATTCGCACCGTCCGCGCCGTTCGCGGTGTTGGCTCCGACCGCACCGTTGGCTCCGACCGTGCCGACCGAACTCGCCGTCACCGTCCCGACCGTTCCCACCGCTCCGTTTCGCCCTGTTCCATCGGACGAATGGGACGGAACCGCAGCAGCGGTCTGCCAATGAGAATCCTGAATGTGCATAACTGTTCCCCCGGTTATGACGTCTCCCCCCGGAGACTTCCCGCCGTTTGATCCGGGGAGTGGATCATGGTCGCCATCCGACACCCCGACGACATACGAACATAGTTGAGCCCGGCTCAATTCAGAAGAGGGTAGTTCCGCACGGAGGGCCCCCGATCGGCGCAAGGACCGGTTGGTCGCTGGTTCGACCCCCGCCCGGCACCGCCGCCTCGACCCCTGACCTGCGCAGCTCGTGCATCGCCGCCGGGCCACGCGGCAACCGCCCATCCAGAACCTCCGGTCACACAATTTGCCGGGGCTGTGGACAAACCCTTGAGCACGTTGCGTCATGGGGTGGTGATGGCTTCAGATTCCGGGGGAACACCCCCCGGCCCCCCACCGGGTGTGCGCATTCTCGTCATCGGTGGCGGCTACGTCGGGATGTACACAGCGCTGCGTCTCCAGCGGAAGCTGAAGCAGAGGCTCAGAAGCGGTGAGGCCGAGATCGTGGTCGTCACCCCCGAGCCCTATATGACGTATCAGCCGTTCCTGCCCGAAGCCGCCGCCGGTTCGATCTCACCGCGCCATGTCGTCGTGCCGCTCCGCCGCGTCCTCGCGCACTGCCGGATCGTGATCGGCGAGGCGCAGCGCATCGACCACGCCAAGCGCACGGCCACCGTCACCACCCTCGCCACGGGGGAGGACGGCACCGGCGCGGTCGAGATCCCGTACGACGAACTCGTCCTCGCCCCCGGCTCCGTCTCGCGCACCCTCCCGGTTCCCGGCCTCGCCGACCACGGCATCGGCTTCAAGACCGTCGAGGAGGCCATCGGCCTGCGCAACCATGTCATCGAGCAGATGGACATCGCCTCCGCCACCCGGGACCCCGCCATCCGCGACGCCGCGCTCACCTTCGTCGTCGTCGGCGGCGGATACGCGGGTGTCGAGGCCCTCGCCGAGCTGGAGGACATGGCCCGCTACACCTCGCGGTACTACCACAACATCAAGGCCGAGGACCTGAAGTGGATCCTCGTCGAGGCATCCGGCCGCATCCTTCCCGAGGTCGGCGAGGAGATGGGTACCTACGCCATCCGTGAGCTGCGCGGCCGCAACATCGACGTACGCCTCGACACCCGGCTGGAGTCCTGCGAGGACCGGATCGCCGTCCTGAGCGACGGTTCCCGGTTCCCGACCCGCACCCTCGTGTGGACCGCGGGCGTCAGACCCGCGCCGGTCCTCGCCGCGACCGACCTGCCGCTCGACGAATGCGGCAGGCTCAGGTGCACGGCGCAACTCGCCGTCCAGGGCGTCGAGCACGCCTGGGCCGCCGGGGACGCCGCGGCCGTACCCGACCTGACCGCCACGGAACCGGGCAGGGAGACCGCCCCCAACGCCCAGCACGCGGTGCGCCAGGCCAAGGTCCTCGCCGAGAACATCCTGGCGTCGCTTGCCGGAGCGCCCCTCAAGGAGTACCGGCACAGCTACGCGGGCTCCGTCGCCTCGCTCGGCCTCCACAAGGGCGTCGCCCATGTCTACGGCCGTAAGCTCAAGGGCTGTCCGGCCTGGCTGATGCACCGTACGTACCACCTCAGCCGTGTCCCGACGTTCAACCGGAAGGCCCGCGTCCTTGCCGAATGGACCCTCGCCGGGCTCTTCAAGCGCGAGATCGTCTCCCTCGGCTCGCTGGAGCACCCGCGCGCCGAGTTCGAGCTCGCCGCAGGCGGCAGACGCCCAGGTCCGAACGGCCCGCCGAAGCCGGACACCCCGCCGGGACCCGGCAACTCGCCGGGGCCCGATGCTCCCTGTGGGCCCGACGGCCCGCCGGGGAACGGCGGCTGACGGACCGTCGACCCGCCCGCACGCCCACCCGGTGGCGGACCGTACCGAAAACTGTCAGTACGGTCCGCCACACTGGACGTGTGACCATAGGTGGGCCCACATCTGCACAGAGTGACCCGGCCGGCAGTGACCGACAGTGAGCAGCCCGCAAGAGCGGACCAGACCGACACACGAGGCCAGAAATTCCGTGAACTTCACGCGCTGGAGCGCCCGCCTACCCGGAACGCAGCGCCGCGCCGCCGCACGGGACGACCGCAGTTCCGTCCCCCCGGCCCGCGCCGAGTACGCACAGCCCGAGGCCGGGCCCCGCCCGCCGGAAGGGGACACGCGCAGCGACACGCACGGCGGGACGAGTCACGATCCCCGGGACGGCTCGCACGGCGCGGCTCCGCAGCCCGGCGGCCCCGCCCTGGAGGACCTCTCCGCCCGGGACATCCTCGGCCAGCTGCCCGCCCTGGTGGCCCTGGTGTACGGCCCCGACCACCGGATCGCGTACGTCAACGACGCCTACGCCGCCGCCTTCGGGCCCCGCCCGGCCGGCGCCACCGCCGCCGAGGCCATGCCCGAGCTCGACGAGCTCAGCCTGCTGCCCCTCATGGACCAGGTCCTGCGCAGCGGCACTCCGCGCACGGTCAAGTCCCGCAAGGCCCGCAGCGGCAATTCGTACACCGTGACCTGCACTCCCGTGCACCGGGACAGGGACGACGAAGGCGACAAGGGCGGCCCCGGAAAGCAGAACAAGAACAACAAGAACAGCAGGAGCAACAAGAACAGGGGCCGATCGGGCGAAGGCGGCGTGCTCGTGTACGCCGCGGATGTCACCGATCACGCCGAAGCGGCCGAACGGCTCCGCGCCAGCGAGCGCCGCCACCGCGAAACGGCCGTCACCCTCCAGCGTTCCCTGCTCCCTCAGGAGCTGGAGCAGCCCGACGACCTCCGGATCGCCGCCACCTACCAGCCCGGCGGCACGGACGCCGCGGTCGGCGGCGACTGGTACGACGTCATCACCCTCGGCGCAGGCCGCACCGCCCTGGTCATCGGGGACGTGATGGGCCGCGGGGTGCGGGCCGCCGCAGTCATGGGCCAGCTCCGCACGGCCGTACGCGCCTACGCCCGGCTCGACCTCCCGCCGCACGAGGTGCTCCAGCTCCTGGACGGTCTCGCCGCCGAGATCGATGCCAGCCAGATCGCCACCTGTGCCTACGCGGTCCACGACCCCAACGAGGGCCGGCTGGTCTACGCCTCCGCCGGCCACCTCCCGATCCTGGTGTGCGACGAGGACGGCACGGTCCACCGCGCCGAGGACCCGACGGGCCCGCCGCTCGGCACCGGCGGCTGGATCCACACCTCGGGCACGATCGCGCTGCCGCCCGGCTCCACCGCCGTCCTCTACACGGACGGCCTGGTCGAGCGCCGGAGCGAGGACATCGACGAGGGTGTCGCCGCGCTGGAACGCGCCCTCTCCGGTGCCAAGGGTTCACCCCAGGTGGTCTGCGACCGGCTGATCCGCTCCCTGGGCGTCACCGCGGAACACGACGACGACGTGGCGGTGCTGGTGGTCCAGCACCCCGCCCGCACGGGGGCGAACGCGGAGCTGTTCCACAACGCCTCGCTCGATCTTCTCGGCGGCATCGAGGCGGCACCGCGCGCCCGCGCCTTCGCGACCGGGGTCCTCACCTCGTGGCGATTCCCGGTCGAGCTCTGCGACCTGGGCGTCCTGGCCGCCGGCGAACTCGTCGCGAACTCCCTCAAGCACGGCACCCCGCCGATGCGCCTGGGCCTGCGGCGCACCGACCGACGTCTGATCATCGAAGTGACCGACGGCGACGACCACCTGCCGCGCCGCCGCCGGGCCGACCCGGCGGACGAAGCGGGCCGCGGCATCTCCATCGTCGCGACGATCGCCACGTCGTGGGGCAGCCGCCGCACACCGGGCGGCGGAAAAGCGGTCTGGTGCGAATTCGCCCTGCCGCAGTGAGGGCCCTGTCGCGGACAGGGCCCGGCCGCTCAGCGAGCAGCAGCAGCCGCGGAGGCAGCAGCGGAGCCGGGCTCGGCATCCGGCAGTGACACGGCCACCACCCTGGAGGGCACCGTCTCCAGGGAAGGCTGGTCCTGTACGGGGGTGAGCCGTCGGCCGAGCCGCAGCGCCAGCGCCGTGATGCCCAGCGAGAACAGCACGAACGTCACGATGTACGGCCCGTGCAGCGTCGCCCCCATCGGCCCGCCCACGGCCGGACCGACCGCCAGCGCGAGCTGCTTGCACAGGGCGAACGCGGAGTTGTACTGCCCGACCATCGACTCCGGCGCCAGATCGGCCACCAGCGGGGCCACGGTCGGCGACAGCATCGACTCACCGAGTCCGAACAGTGCGTACGTGGAGATCATCGCGGCCGTCGCCATGGTCTGGCTGTCGTGCACGAGCCCCGCGTATCCGGCCACGATCCAGGCGAACGCCCAGATCAGACCGACCGAGGCGATGACCCGGCTGCGCCTGCGGCGCTCGACGAGCCGCAGCACGACGAACTGCGCCACGACGATGACGGCGGTGTTGGCGGCCAGCGCGATCCCGAGCGTCGAAGGCTGGATCCCGGCGGCCTCGGTGCCGTAGGCCGCGAGCCCGGACTCGAACTGTCCGTAGCAGGCGAAGAACAGCACGAAGCCCAGCACACACAGCTGCACCATGGCCCGGTGCGAGAGCAGTGCCCGCAGCCCGCCCGGCGCCTTGGAACCGTCGGTCGGCCTGGCGTCCGAGAAGGACGGCGCACGGGACAGCCGCACCGTGGAGGAGATGACACCGAGCACGACGAACATCGCGGCCTCGATGAGGAACAGCAGGGTGAAGGTCTCCGGCCGGTTCGTGTCGACGATCTGTCCGCCGACGAGCCCGCCGACGCCGAGCCCGAGGTTCTGCAGGAAGAACTGCATGGCGAAGGCGCGCGTACGGGTGGCGGTGCTGGAACACCACACGAGCATGGTGGCGAGCGCCGGCTGCATGACCGCCGTACCCGCGCCGAGGACCGCGGCCGACAGTACGGAGGCGGTCACCCCCGACGACAGACCGAGGGCGACGGCGCCCAGGGAAGCGACGGCCGAGGCGACGACGAGCACGGGCAGCGGCCCGCGCCGGTCGATGGCCCGCCCGGTGAACGGCAGAACGGCCAGCGCTGCCATGGCGAAGACCGCCAGTACGACTCCCGCGGTGCCAGCACCCAGATCCCGCACCTGTGCCACATAGACGTACAGATACGGAACGGTGAACCCCAGCCCGAACGCGCTCAGCGCGCTCCCCAGCTGGATCCGCCGCAGTGCTGCACCCATCTCCCTGGTCACACTCACCTACCTCAAGGTCTCGAAGCGACATGTCGAGCCATCCGAACGACTCGAACCCGAAGACTTTAGCACTAAAGTTAGAACGTCAACAATACAGCTCGAAGGACTTCGACGGCTTTGGAGGGCGTGCCATACTGCCCGCCATGCCTGACACCACCGAGCAGCCCGGACCGCAGGAGCCGAGCCTCGACGAGCAGATCGCCGCCTACCAGCGCGAATTCCGCGACCTGGACCCCCAGGTCGAGCAGGTCGTCTCGGCCCTGGGTCGACTGAACCGCCGGATGAACGTGGCGTACGGACGCCAGCTCGCCGCCCTCGGCATCAGCAACGCCGAGTGGGAGGTCCTCAAGACCCTGGTCCTGGCCGGCTCCCCGTACCGACTGGGTCCGGGAGAGCTGGCCAAGCGCCTGGGCCTCACCCCGGCGGCGATGACCCACCGCATCGACCGCATGGCGGGCGAGGGCCTGGTCACCCGCGACCGGGACGAGAACAACCGGGTGCGCGTGATCGTCGAGCTGACCGACGAGGGTCGTACGAAGTGGCTGGAGGCGATGCGCATGGCCACCGACTTCGAGGAGGACCTGCTCCAGGACCTCACGGCCGATGAGCGTGGGGGCCTCGGCGACATGCTGATCCGCCTCCTGCGCCGGGTGGAGCACGCCCAGCCGGACGCCGGCGGCCGCCTCACCGACCTGGACTGAACCCGTGTCCGACACGTGGGAAAAGGGCTTGACCTGGCGGGGTTGACACACCCCTGCTCGGTCCGTAGGGTTCTTCGAGTTGTCACGGGGCCGGAACGGTTCTGCGACAACCGATCCCGCCGCGAATGCGGCAACCAAACTCAGCACGATCTCCCACTCGGGAGAATTTCGGCATGCCGAAATTTATTTCGAGGACTCGATTATGAGTCGCCGGGAAAATCCGCTAGAGTTCTGGACGTCGGAACGGCCCAACAGCCGGGAAGACAAGCCCTGCTGACTGGGAATCAGGCCCGAAAGGATCTGATAGAGTCGGACTCGCTGGAAAGGGAAACGCGAAAGCGAAGAACTGGAAGGCGGTGCAGGACCCGCTTCGACCGGGAAAACGGACACGAAAGAGTCTGATAGAGTCGGAAACGCAAGACCGAAGGGAAAAGCCCGGAGGAAAGCCCGAGAGGGTGAGTACAAAGGAAGCGTCCGT
>NZ_JBEXPH010000056.1:0-26189 GCF_040611955.1 Streptomyces sp. NPDC006510
AGGAGGCGTACGCGGCGGGCTGCGCGACGCTCGGCCGGACGGTACGGGCCCAGCTGCCCGGCGACCGCACGCTCACCGGCGAGGCCGTGGCGATCGACGGCGACGGCCGCCTGATCCTGTCCACCGACGACGGCCTCCAGGAACCGGTGTCGGCGGGCGACATCGTCCACCTGAGGGGCGTGGGGGGCGGCCTGGTCTGAGAACGGGCCGAGGGCTGCCGCGACGGGCACCGGTCCGCCGGGGCCGTCCGGCTGCCGTTTCGTCCTCAATCGTCGGACAGGCTGAAATCGCGTCGATCGAGGGGCCTGCGCGCGGGGACCACATGGCGTCTGCCGGTCGCTCGCCGGTGCCGGCCCTCCCGAGCCTTCCGCCCCACCGAACACGTACCCGGGGCATGAGACCGTGCCCTCCTGGAAACCACCCACCGGCCGAAACCACCCACGCCCCCGGCCCCCCAGGAACATTCCGGGAAAACTCAGAAACCACCCACGCCCCCGGCCCACCCAGGAACATTCCCGGAAGACTTAGGGGCGTGAGCCACGGCACACCTGCCGTATCGTTGAGGCGATCCACCGACAGATCGGCAGGGCAGTGCGCAGGGAACGGGCAGGAGGCGGCTGGTGACCGTCGACGACACGACCTCCGGTGCGGGCACACAGCCCCCGTCGGAACCCTCGGTCCACGCGACACCGCATCACGAAGTCGACCATACGGCGGAGCCGACCGACGACCCCCTCGCGATCAGGCTGGAACAGCTGATCCTGGGCGCCGACCGTCGCTACACGCCGTTCCAGGCGGCCCGTACCGCCGGTGTCTCGATGGATCTGGCCTCCCGGTTCTGGCGGGCCATGGGCTTCGCCGACATCGGGCAGGCCAAGGCGCTCACCGAGGCCGATGTGCTGGCGCTGCGCCGGCTCGCCGGTCTCGTCGAGGCGGGGCTGCTCAGCGAACCGATGGCGATCCAGGTGGCCCGGTCCACCGGGCAGACCACCGCCCGGCTGGCGGAGTGGCAGATCGATTCCTTCCTGGAGGGGCTGACCGAGCCGCCCGAGCCCGGAATGACCCGTACCGAGGTCACGTACCCGCTGGTCGAGCTGCTTCTTCCGGAGCTCCAGGAGTTCCTGGTCTACGTGTGGCGGCGCCAGCTGGCCGCCGCCACCGGACGGGTCGTGCAGGCCGCCGACGACGAGGAGATGGTCGACCGCCGGCTGGCCGTCGGCTTCGCCGACCTCGTCGGGTTCACCCGGCTGACCCGGCGGCTGGAGGAGGAGGAGCTCGGCGAACTGGTCGAGGCCTTCGAGACCACCTCGGCCGACCTGGTGGCCGCCCACGGCGGCCGCCTCATCAAGACCCTCGGCGACGAGGTCCTCTTCGCCGCCGACGACGCGGGCACCGCGGCCGAGATCTCGCTGCGCCTGATCGAGGCGATGACCCAGGACGAGATCATGCCGGCGCTGCGCGTGGGCATCGCGTTCGGCACCGTCACCACCCGGATGGGCGATGTCTTCGGTACGACGGTGAACCTCGCCAGCCGGCTGACGTCGATAGCGCCGAAGGACGCCGTGCTGGTGGACGGCGCGTTCGCGCAGGAGCTGATCCGTACCGGCGATGCCCCGGCCTCCGAGGCGCAGGCGGCGGAGGAGGCCGCGGTGGCCGAGAAGGAGCGCCGGGAAGGCATGGAGCCGGCCCCCGCGCCCAAGTACCGCTTCGGGCTGCAGCCGATGTGGCAGCGCCCGGTGCGCGGACTCGGCGTGGTGGAGCCCTGGCTGCTGGCCCGCCGCAGCACTTCCTGAACCCGTCCTTTCCGGCCGGTCCGGACTCACCCGGGACCGCTGTCCGGGCCGCGCCATAGGATCCCTCCGGTAACGATCGTTAACCGGAGGGGTGCAGTCATGACCGTCACGTCCGAGCAGCGGTTCGGGGAATTCGTCGTCGTACGGGTCCACGAGGGGCAGGAACACGTCGCCGAGCTGGTCCTCGACCGGCCCGAGGCGATGAACGCCGTGTCCACCGACATGGCCCGCTCGATCGCCGCCGCCTGCGCCGCGCTCGCCGCCGACTCCGGCGTACGGGTCACCGTCCTCACCTCCAGCCATGAGCGGGCCTTCTGCGTGGGCGCGGACCTGAAGGAGCGGAACTCCTTCACCGACGCCGATCTGCTGCGTCAGCGCCCCACCGCCCGGTCCGCGTACACCGGCGTGCTCGAACTGCCGATGCCGACGATCGCCGCCGTGCACGGCTTCGCGCTCGGTGGCGGTTTCGAGCTGGCGCTGTCCTGCGACCTGATCGTCGCCGACCGCACGGCCGTGGTCGGCCTGCCCGAGGTGTCGGTCGGCGTCATCCCGGGCGGCGGCGGTACGCAGTTGCTGCCGCGGCGGATCGGTGCGGCGCGCGCCGCCGAGCTGGTCTTCACGGCCCGGCGGGTGGCGGCGGCCGAGGCGCTCGACTGCGGACTGGTCGACGAACTGGTGGACGACGGGCAGGACCGTACCGCCGCGCTGGCGCTCGCCGGCCGGATCGCCGCCAACTCCCCGGTGGGGCTGCGGGCCGCCAAGCGGGCGCTGCGGCTGGGCCACGGCCTCGATCTCCGGGCCGGCCTCGAAGTCGAGGACGCCGCCTGGCGCTCGGTGGCCTTCTCCGGCGACCGGGCCGAGGGCGTGGCCGCGTTCAACGAGAAGCGGAAGCCGAACTGGCCCGGCGAGTGACGCGGTGTGACATTGCGTAACTGAATGGACACGAGGTGAACACGGCTGACGTCCCAAACGGATCAAATCACCGCAAAGCTACATAAGCTGTAGCGATGGGTGGTGATGATGCACGGCTGCGGGCCGTGGTTTCGCTTGCGCAGACGATGGCGGCGGCACACACCCCGCGGGGGTCGTGGCGAGCGGCTGCGCTGGGGGCGTGCGAGGCGCTGGGCGGCAGCTTCGCCGCGCTCTCCGTGTGGGAACGCGGGCGCGGCGAGTTGCGCGTGCTGGTGAACGCGGGCGAACGGGCCGAAGGGGAGGAGGAGTTCCCCGAGGCGGAGACATATCCGGTGCATCAGTTCCCGGAGATCACCGAGTTCCTGCACGAACGGTGGGCCGGGGGCGGTGAACCGGACGCCTGGGTCGAGACCGCCGACGGCTCGGTGGGGGCGGGCGACACTGCGGCGTTGCGGGAGTACGGGAGCGGGTACGGCCGCGAGCGGGTGGCCGCCCTGCGCCGGCGCGGGCGCGGCTGCTGCGTGGTCGCGCCGATCGTGCTGCACGGGCGGGCCTGGGGCGAGCTGTATGTGGCCCGCCCGGTGGGGGCGCCGGTGTTCGGGCGGGAGGACGCGAACTTCGCGACCGTGCTGGCCGCGGTCGTCGCCGCGGGGGTCTCCCAGGCCGAACGGCTCGAAGAGGTCCGCAAGCTCGCCTTCACCGATCCCCTCACGGGTCTGGCCAACCGCCGCGCCGTCGACGTGCGGCTCGACGAGGCGGTGGAGCGGCACCGGGCGGACGGGGCGGTGGTCAGCCTGGTCGTCTGCGACCTCAACGGGCTGAAGCAGGTCAACGACACCCAGGGCCACGCGGTCGGCGACCGCCTGCTGGAACGTTTCGGCTCGGTGCTGTCCCGCTGCGGTGCCATGCTGCCCGGCGCGCTCGCGGCCCGGCTCGGCGGTGATGAGTTCTGCCTGCTCGCGGTGGGCCCGGAGGCGGACGACGTGGTCCGGGTGGCCACCGAACTCTGCGAACGGGCAGCCGAGTTGGAGCAGGGCGACGGGGTGGCGTGCGGGATCGCGTCGACCGGCGATCCGATCGGCCCGGTGGTGTCGGCGCGGCGGCTGTTCCGGCTGGCGGACGCGGCCCAGTACCGGGCGAAGGCGGCCCGTTCGATGAAACCGGTGGTGGCGGGGCGCGACGATGAGGTGATCCGGCTGGCCGACTCGCCGCCCAGGTCCCCGCACGACCGCCGCCATCTGCGCGGCAGCCGCCCCTGAGGGCCGCACCGGCCGGTAGGAGGGGCACGCCGGCCGGTAGGAGGCCGCACCGGTCGGTAAGAAGGTCGCACCGGTCGGTAAGGGGTCAACCGTACGGCTGCTGATGACATGACTAGTGACATGAAGGGATTCAGTCCGTACGCTTCTGAATATGGATATGCACACAGTCGTGGTGGGGACGTCCGGTACCACCGCTCAGGACGTCATCGCCGTGGCCCGCGGCAACGCCCGCGTCGAGCTCTCCGAAGCCGCCGTCGGCGCGCTCGCCGCCGCCCGCGAGATCGTGGACGCGCTCGCCGCCAAGCCGGAGCCGGTCTACGGCGTCTCCACCGGATTCGGGGCGCTGGCCAGCCGGCACATCAGCCAGGATCTCCGCGCACAGCTCCAGCGCAACATCGTCCGCTCGCACGCCGCCGGCATGGGACCGCGCGTCGAGCGCGAGGTCGTCCGCGCGCTGATGTTCCTCCGGCTGAAGACGGTCGCCTCCGGGCGCACCGGCGTACGCCCCGAGGTCGCGCAGACCATGGCCGACGTCCTCAACGCGGGCATCACGCCCGTCGTCCACGAGTACGGCTCGCTCGGCTGCTCCGGCGACCTGGCCCCGCTCTCCCACTGCGCCCTGACGCTGATGGGCGAGGGCGACGCGGAGGGCCCCGACGGCACCGTGCGCCCCGCCGGTGAGCTGCTCGCCGCCCATGGCATCACCCCGGTCGAGCTGCGCGAGAAGGAGGGCCTCGCCCTCCTCAACGGCACCGACGGCATGCTCGGCATGCTCGTCATGGCTTTGGCCGACCTGAAGAACCTCTACACCTCCGCCGACATCACCGCCGCGCTCTCCCTGGAGGCGCTGCTCGGCACGGACAAGGTGCTCGCCCCGGAGCTGCACGCCATCCGCCCGCACCCGGGCCAGGGCGCCAGCGCCGACAACATGCTGCGGGTCCTCGCCGGCTCGGGCCTCACGGGGCGGCACGCCGAGATCACAGGCGACGCGCCCCGCGTGCAGGACGCCTACTCGGTGCGCTGTGCCCCGCAGGTCAACGGCGCGGGACGCGACACCCTCGACTACGCCGGGATCGTCGCGGGCCGCGAGCTGGCCTCCGCCGTCGACAACCCCGTCGTGCTGCCCGACGGCCGGGTCGAGTCCAACGGCAACTTCCACGGCGCCCCCGTCGCGTACGTGCTCGACTTCCTGGCGATCGTCGCGGCGGACCTCGGCTCCATCACCGAACGCCGCACCGACCGGCTGCTGGACAAGAACCGTTCGCATGGGCTGCCGCCGTTCCTCGCCGACGACGCCGGGGTGGACTCGGGCCTGATGATCGCCCAGTACACCCAGGCCGCCCTGGTCAGTGAGATGAAGCGGCTCGCCGTACCCGCCTCGGCCGACTCGATCCCGTCCTCCGCGATGCAGGAGGACCACGTCTCGATGGGCTGGTCGGCGGCGCGCAAGCTCCGTACCGCCGTCGACAACCTCGCCCGGATCGTCGCCGTCGAGCTGTACGCGGCGACCCGCGCCATCGAACTGCGCGCCGCCCAGGGCCTCACTCCCGCGCCCGCCTCGCAGGCCGCCATCGAGGCGCTGCGCGCGGCCGGGGTCCAGGGGCCGGGGCCGGACCGCTTCCTGTCGCCGGACCTGGCCGCGGCGGACGCGTTCGTGCGGGCGGGGAAGCTGGTCGCGGCGGTCGAGCCGGTGACCGGGCCGCTGGCCTAGGACTTGTCCGCGGGGTCCCGTCGTCCGCCCGGAGGACGGGACTCCGCGGCGGGAGTGCGTGCCAGGCGTCGCGGGGCGGGCGGGACTTCGCGGACCCGGCCGTCCGGCTCGGCGGGGTTCGTGCCCCGGCGGACGTCGCCGACGACGCGACCGGCGCCGCCACGGCGATGCGGCAGGCCGGTATCGACGCCCTGTGCGGTCACTTGCGGCAGTCCGATCCCGCCCCTGGAGATGACGCGCGTGGAGACCGCCTCGGCCTTCCGCGTGAGCAATGAGGTCGAGGTCCACGTCGTGGATGTGGACCTCGGGTCCGGTCATCCCACGGGCCTGGGTCCTGTCCGGCGGATCACGGCGCAGAGAAAATAGTGATCGTTGATCGGGCTCACGTGGTGAAATGCCGCTCATGGCAACACTTCTCGACAAGGCACAGTTGTTCCGCTCCTTGCACGTTCCCGGCGATCCGCTGATCCTGACCAACTCCTGGGACGCGGCCTCCGCCCGGGTGGTGGCGAACGTGGGTGCTTCCGCGATCGCTACTACCAGCGCCGGAGTCGCGTGGTCGCTGGGCCACGGCGACGGGGATCATCTGAGCCGCGACCAGGCACTGGGCGCGATCTCCCGGATCACGGCCGCTGTTGACGTGCCGGTCACCGCCGACATCGAACGCGGCTATGCGACCGATCCCGCCGGTGTGGGCGAGACCGTGCGCGGCGTCCTGGCGGCCGGAGCCGTGGGCATCAACCTTGAGGACACCCTTCGTCCCGTCGCCGAGCAGGTCGCACGGATCGCGGCGGCCCGCAGGGCCGCGGACGAGGCAGGCGTCCCGTTGTTCATCAACGCCCGCATCGACACGCACCGCCTGCCCCCTGGTGACCGCGTGGCATGGCTGGACGAGACACTCACCCGTGCCGGCGCCTACGCGGCGGCCGGTGCGGACGGCATCTTCGTCCTCGGCGCGCTGGACACCCCGACGGTCAGGACGCTCGCCGGATCCACCTCGCTGCCGCTGAACGTCCTGGCCGGCCCCGGCGCACCATCCGTGTCCGAGCTCGCCGGGGCGGGAGTCGCCCGCATCAGCGCGGGATCCTCCATCGCCGAGGCGGCCTACGGGCTGGTGCGACGAGCAGCCCGCGAACTGCTGACCCAGGGCACGACGGCCGCCCTTGAAGGCGGATACGACTACGCCACTCTCAATGCCTTGCTCCTGGCCGAACCGACGCGCTGAGGCGCGGTCAGGAGCGCGGCCGCAGTCGGGTCGTCGCGACGGTCACGGTGCCGTGGAAGACGTAGGCCCTCTTGTCGTAGCGGGTGGCGACGGCCCGGGAGTTCTTGAGCCGATTGATCGTGCGCTCGACCTCGTTGCGGCGTCTGTAGAGGCTTCTTCCTGCGGGCCCCGGCCGCGTGCTGATGGGCACGGCAGGACGTCGAGTCGACGCTGACCATGCTCCAGTCGACCTGGCCGGCCAGGTCGGCGTCCGCCTGGACGGCACGCGGGATCCGGTCCCAGGTACCGTCCGCCGACCAGCGCCGGTGCCGTTCAGGGACGGTCTTCCAGCTGCCGAATCACTCGGGAAGGTCCCGCCACGGTATGCCCGTTCGGACCCGGAACAGGTCCGGGACCAACGAGCCAACGACCTGACAGTCGCATGATCCGCTGGCCAGGGCCTAGGCAGACAGGGTGCCGGAGCGGCGTGCCGAGTGGGAGACGAATGCCGCGCCGATGCCCAGGAACGCCACCCCGCCGATCAGATACGGGGTGGTGTCGATCCCGGTCCCGGTGTCGGCCAGCCTCGGACCGGCCGCGGAGCCCTCGGCAGCGGTGGTGGTCGGTCCGCTCCGGGTGACTGGTGTGCCGGCCGGTTCGTCCGTCGCGTTGGCGGAGGGGACGAACCACAGGGCGGCCAGCAACGTGGCCGCGGCGGTGGCGGTCAGGAGCGGGCGGCGAGCGACGACCACGGAAACGATCCCCCTTGTCACAGCCGTGAGTTAGGCATGTGCGCCGATGCTAGTGAAAGCAGCGGGTCGCGGGAAAGCCGGGAGCGCGGGGAGCTTACGCTCCGGCACATGAGCACTTCTGAGACATCACGGTTTGTTCGGCTTCAGGTCGAAATGGTGCTGGAGATCACGGACCCCGCCGCCCTCAGCGGCACCGCACTGGAGTCGATCGCCGCCGAGTACGGAGAACCGGGCGGCGAGTCCGCCGAGGAACGCATGCATGCCGAAGCCGCCGTACGGGAGGACGGCGCGGAGGCCCTCGCCTCCCTCATCGACCCGTTCGACCTGGTCAGCGAGGTACCCGGGGTCGAGCTCGCCCAGGCGTCCTGGAGCAGCGAGACCGTCGACTACGACCCGGACAACCCGGACACCTGGGACCTCGACGACGAGGACGGGGACGAGGGTGACGAGGACGACGCCGAGAGCGGTGGCGACGTCCCGCACAATGGGTGAGGACGACGACGGTCACGTCGCCGCGAGCGACGCGACCGGCAGCTGGTGAACACCGGCCCCGGACCGCTTCGCACGCGGGCCGGGGCCGTGTCGTTCGCCGGTCGTCTTTTACGTGATCGGCGTCGGGAACCACCGCAACCGCGGACGCGTCGATGAGTGTTGTTCCCCACATCTTTCGCGGATGTGGAACGGAGGACCCTTTCCATGGGTTCTAGGACCATTGACGGGTTCCGCCGGTCGGCGGCTCCGCTCGGGGTTTTTTGGGGATTCGGCAACGATGGAGAAGCGTGTGATGACGGACAGCAAGCGGCGTAGGGGCCTGATGGCCGCGTCCGCACTGCTCGGCGGCGTTCTGGTGCTCACTGCCTGCAGCGACGGCGGGGACAAGAGCGGCAACGCCGAGAGCTCGAAGAAGTCGCAGGCGGCCGAGGTCGACAAGGCGGCAGCCCAGGACGCCTCGGAAGCGCAGATAGCGATCTCGCCGAAGAACGGCGCGACCAACGCGAGCATCAACAACGACGCCAAGGTCACCGTCGCCAAGGGCACGCTGTCCCAGGTCACCATGACCACGACAGCCGGAGCCACCGTCAAGGGCACGCTCTCCGCCGACGGCAAGAGCTGGAAGCCGGACGTCCAGCTGGAGCGCTCGACCACGTACAAGATCAGCGCGACGGCGAAGGACTCGAAGGGCCGCGAGGCGCACGAGAACTCCTCCTTCACCACCGTCTCGCCCGCCAACAGCTTCATCGGGAACTTCACCCCCGAGGACGGCTCCACGGTCGGCGTCGGCATGCCGGTCTCGATCAACTTCAACAAGGCGATCACGGACAAGAAGGCCGTCCAGGCCGGCATCACCGTGACGTCCAGCAGCGGCCAGCAGGTCGTCGGCCACTGGTTCAACTCGCAGCGTCTCGACCTGCGCCCCGAGAACTACTGGCAGGGCGGCTCCACCGTCACGCTGAAGCTGGCGCTGGACGGCGTCGAGGGCGCGGACGGCGTCTTCGGTGTGCAGCAGAAGACGGTCACCTTCAAGGTCGGCCGCAACCAGGTCTCGACGGTCGACGCCAACACGAAGATGATGACCGTCACCCGGGACGGCAAGACGATCAAGACCATCCCGATCTCTTCCGGCTCCTCCGAGAACCCCACGTACAACGGGCAGATGGTGATCTCCGAGAAGTTCAAGGAGACCCGGATGAACGGTGCGACGGTCGGCTTCACCGACGACGACGGCAAGGGCGAGTACGACATCAAGGACGTGCCGCACGCCATGCGGCTGTCCACCTCGGGCACCTTCATCCACGGCAACTACTGGGGCGCCCGGTCGATCTTCGGCAGCGCCAACACCAGCCACGGCTGCGTCGGCCTCGCCGATGTGAAGGGCGCGGGCGACGCCAACCAGCCCGGCGCCTGGTTCTACAACAACTCCATGGTCGGCGACGTGGTCATCGTCAAGAACTCCCCGGACCGGACCATCACCCCGGACAACGGCCTCAACGGCTGGAACATGAGCTGGGCGGAGTGGACGGCGGGCTCCCAGGCCTGACCCGACCCACGCGTCATCCCCCGGCGCCCGAATCCCGCACGGAGGCGGCGGCACCCGGATCCCCTCGGATCCGCGGTGCCGCCGCCTCCGGCGTTCGTATGTCTTCTCATCGCACTCTCGTCGCGGCCTCATCCCACCATCACGGAGAACGCGGCGGCCTGACCTGATACGGGAGTTGAAGCGGGCCGGGAGGGTGCCTGTGGGCACATTCCGGGCCTGCGGGCCCGGCCTCAGCGCTGGGCGGCCACGGTGGCGGTCCGGTGGACGGTGAGGTCGCTGTGGCGGACCTGGCGCAGGCCCAGCGGATCGGCGTGCGGTTCGCCGTTCCCGCCGTTCCGGAACGTGGTGCGGGGCAGGACGCCGGGGCCCGAGAGGAGCGAGCGCAGCCCGTACCAGGGTTGCAGCGGCAGTCGGCAGAGCCCGTACAGCCAGCGCCGCAGCAGCAGCCAGGGCCCCGGACGTCCGGCGTCGGGCAGTCTGACCACCCGGATCCCCATGATCAGCTTGCCCACGCCGGCCCCGGTGAGCGCGGTGAGGACCACATGGTTGAGGAAGGAGAACGCGAGCGTCGGACCGAGCAGCAGGCCGACCGCCTCGGTGATTTCGGCCGTGTCCACGTACGGCCGGACCAGTAAGCCGGCGGTGACCAGGCAGAGGTAGCAGTCGAGGCCGACGGCGAGACAGCGGCGCATGTCGCCCGCACGTGGTGGCACGCGTGCCGCGCGCGGCGCGGCCCGGTACCCGGGCGCGGGCGGCAGGGCCGGGCGGGCTGTCGGCGTAGGCGATCCGGAGCGGCTCGGGGTACGTCTCTTCCCCCGTGGAATTGTCATGACGGAATCATGTCTGATGAGCCGTCACCATGTGCCCGGGATCCGCACTCACGCCGCCTCGCGGCCCGCATTAGTCTCGCAGCCATGACCGCCGCCATCACCGCCATGATCACCGCAGTAGTCGGAGTGCTCGGCACCCTCCTCGCCCCGGTGTTCGTGCAACGGCTGACCGTACGCCAACGCGCCGAGGAGGGCCGACTGGCGGACGAGCGGCGGAAGTTCGAGGAGCGGCGCACCCAGTACACGGCCATGAACCGGGCCTCCCGGCAGTTCCACACACTCCTCAAGGACGCCCTGCACCGCATCCGCGACGGCGTCTACACGGAGCAGGAACGCACCCAGCTCGAAGAGGCCCGCCTCGACCACCGCGACCGCTACGCCGAGGCCCAGATGATCGTCCCCGAACGGATACTGCAGGCGTCCCGTGACCTCAACCGGGTGCTCGCCGCCGGTGACGCTGTCGTCAAACGCCTCGACCGGGGCAGGGCCCGCGACGGCGAGAACGTCGAACAGGCCCTGGAGGACCTGAAGGCGGCCGACCCCCGCCTCGACACGATGCGGGAGCTGATGCGTCAGGACCTCGGCGTCACGGACTGAGCCCCGGCGACACGGACCGAGCCCTGTGTCGCCGGCCGAGCCCCCGTCCGCCTCGCCCGCCCCGTCAGCAGGACCCGAACGGCCACAGCCGGTAGTGCGAGTCCAGCCGGTACTCCCCGGCCCGCTCCACCGTCAGCCGCGTCCACTCACCGTCCCGCCGCAGGCACCCGCCGCCGTCCGCCCGCAGCCACGGCGAGTAGGCGATCCGTACCGTCACCGACCCGGCGGCGGGCATCCTTACCACCAGGGAGGCGTCGTCCCCGCGTACGACGGCGCCCGGCGCGGAGACCAGCGGCACGGCCCCGCGCACCTGGTAGATCCGCCAATCCGCGTCCTGCCACACCGGTTCCAGCCAGTCGGCGCCGCGCCGGATGATCTCCGCCTCCGCCTCGGCGGGCCCGTCCGGCCTGCCGTCGTGCAGCACGACCAGGCCCACGCCCCACCGGTCCAGCCAGGCCCGGTACGTGGCCGGGGTCGGCTTCCCCTCGTAGAACAGCCGCCCGCGCTCCACATCGAGCTGCCGGTTCCAGCCGCGCGCCATGTTCACGTACGGGGCGAGCACCGTCGCCTCGCGGTGATTGCGGGCCGGTACGACCTCCACCCGCGTCCGCTCGGCACCGAGCCGGCGCAGCTCCGCGACCACGCCGTCGGTGCGCTCCGCCCACGCGGGCACGGAGCTGGAGACCCGCAGATCGTCATCGGTCTTGTCGACCAGCCAGCCCGTGTTGCACACCAGCATCCCGGCGAGCACCACGGCCCCCGCCCGCACCGGCGCGCCGCCCCGCGCCCACCGCGGCAGCACGGTCAGCAGCGCCGCCAGCAGCACGGGCGGACCGGCCACTCCCACCAGCCGCTCCACGTTCGTACCGATGGGCGAGGCGATCAGACAGGTCAGGACGACGCCCACCGCGTACACCGCGCCCGCGAACCGGACCACCCGCCAGCCCCCCTCGCGCGGCGCCGCGAGCCACAGCACCGCGCAGGCGGCCAACGGCATCCACAGCTTGCTCGTCGCCATCGGCTGCTCACCCGTGAACGGGAACACCAGCGTCGTCGCGGCCACCACCACGAACGGCGGCACGATGAGCACCGCCGCCCGCCGCCACTGCCGGTCCAGCCCGTACGCCGCGCCCACCACCACCAGGAACAGCCCCGCCACCGGACTCGCCGCCGTCGCCAGCGCCGCGCAGCCCGCCGCGATGCCCGTACGACGCAGTACGTACAGCAGCGCGACCAGCCCGATCGCGACGCCCAGCGCGAACGTCGTGCGCCCGGACGCGACATTGCACCAGAGCGTCAGCGAACCCAATACCGCGACCGGCCACCGCACCCCGCTCCGTACACAGAGCCGCCCCAGCGCCCACGACCCGCAGAGCCCGGCGGCGACGGTCACCGTCCGCACCCCGGACACCGCCATGAGCGGCGGCGTCAGCAGGCTGTAGTTGGCGGTGTGCATCCCTCCGTACCAGGAGAGGTTGTACGCGGACCCCGGATGCCGGGAGGCGAAGCCGGCCCAGGCGAGCTGCGCCGCCAGATCACCGCCGCCGGTGGCCAGCACCAGCGCCCACAGCAGGTACAACGGCACGACGACGAGCACCGCGACGCCCGGCAGCCACCACCGCGCCGGTTCCTCGGCCGCGCCGGTACCCGTCCGGCCGGGGCCGGTGTCGGCCCGCCCGTTTGCCCTGTCGTGCGTCCCCGTGCCCTCGGTGATCCCCACCCGGCAAACCCTAGGGTCTAGGTCTGTCCGGACCGGACCGCGGCCTCCGCTTGCCGGGGTCGTGGTGTACCTGGCTACACCACGGACCCGGGAGACCGGCCCCTCGTGACGACCGCCCCTTGACAGCACTATGGAGACATCACCCACCCGGCCACGGAGGAACCCCATGAAGGCACTGCTCTGGATCGTGTTCTGCGCGGCGATCGCCGCGAACGTCTCGCTCAATTTCCTGATGGAGGAGAGCGGTCTGCAGATCGCACTGAGCGTGACCGCCGGGGTGGCCGCCCTGGCATCCGGGGCGGGGTTGTGGATGCTGCGCCGCGAGGTGCGGGCGTAGCGCCGGCCCGGCATTGCGCGGGTCCCGTTGAATGAACTTCCGAAGCGACTGGGACAATACACATGCCACAACGGTTCTGTACGTCGCTTCCGTGAGCCGCAGAGCGTGCGATGTCTGGGCGACGCCCTCAATGGGGAGGGGGACCGCTGGCGCCCCCGGGACGGGGGCGTCTTCGCGCGCGATGCCCATCGACGGAAGGTCTTGACCCAGATGCAGGCCACCCCTGATTCCGTAACCCCGCACGCCACCGAGAGCCGCGTCATCGAGCCGCTGTACGCCGAGATCCTCCGGCGCAACCAGGGCGAGCAGGAATTCCACCAGGCGGTCCGGGAGGTCCTGGAGACCCTCGGCCCGGTCCTCGCGAAGCGGCCCGAGTTCGTGGACGCCAGGATCATCGAGCGCGTCTGCGAGCCCGAGCGCCAGCTCATCTTCCGGGTGCCGTGGTCGGACGACTCCGGCGACATCCATGTGAACCGCGGCTTCCGGGTCGAGTTCAGCAGCTCGCTCGGACCGTACAAGGGCGGGCTGCGCTTCCACCCCTCGGTCAACCTCGGCATCGTGAAGTTCCTCGGCTTCGAGCAGATCTTCAAGAACGCGCTCACCGGCATGCCCATCGGCGGCGGGAAGGGCGGCGCGGACTTCGACCCGAAGGGCCGCTCGGACGCCGAGATCATGCGGTTCTGCCAGTCGTTCATGACCGAACTCCACCGCCACCTGGGCGAGTACACCGATGTCCCCGCCGGTGACATCGGCGTCGGCGGCCGCGAGATCGGCTACCTGTTCGGCCAGTACAAGCGGATCACCAACCGCTACGAGTCCGGCGTACTCACCGGAAAGGGCCTCGGCTGGGGCGGCGCCCAGGCACGCACCGAGGCGACCGGCTACGGCTGCGTCCTGTTCACCGCCGAAATGCTCCGCAGTCGCGGCGAATCCCTAGACGGCCAGCGCATCGTCGTCTCGGGCTCGGGCAATGTCGCGATCTACGCGATCGAGAAGGCCCAGCAGCTCGGCGCGACCGTGGTGACCTGCTCCGACTCCAACGGCTACATCGTGGACGAGAAGGGCATCGACCTCGCCCTCCTCAAGGAGATCAAGGAGGCCGGCCGCGGCCGTGTCTCCGAGTACGCCGAACGCCGCGGCGAACACGTCAAGTACGTCCCCGGCACCGGCGTCTGGAACGTCCCCTGCGATGTGGCCCTGCCCTGCGCCACCCAGAACGAACTCCACGAGGCCGACGCCGTTGCCCTGGTGCGCCACGGCGTGAAGGCGGTCGCCGAGGGCGCCAACATGCCCACCACGCCGGAGGCCGTACGCGTCCTCCAGGAGGCGGGCGTCGCCTTCGCCCCCGGCAAGGCCGCCAACGCGGGCGGGGTGGCGACCAGCGCCCTGGAGATGCAGCAGAACGCCTCGCGCGACTCCTGGACCTTCTCCCACACCGAGGAGCGCCTCGCGGAGATCATGCGCCACATCCACGACTCCTGCTACACCACCGCGGAGCGCTACGGCAGCCCCGGCAACTACGTGGTCGGCGCCAACATCGCCGGCTTCGAACTGGTCGCGGACGCGATGCTGGCGCAGGGCCTGATCTGATCCGGCCCCCTCTCAAAGCCGTGGCCGCCTCCTGATCGCAGGAGACGGCCACGGCACCCGGGCCGCCTGTCGGTACGCCGCTGGTGCGCGGCCTCACCGACGGTGTGGACCGGTGCTACACCCAGTGGACCATGTCGACGGTGTCGTTCGTCTGCGGGGGCTCCTGGAGGAACTGGTGCGGGAACAGCAGGCGGATCGCTGCCTTGTCCATGTCGACGAGGAGGGCGAGGTGGTCGGTGTTGTTCACCCAGGAGGAGGCTTCGTTGGCAGCGGTGGGGCCGTTGACGCCGCCGCTCATGGGCAGGTCGCGCAGGTCGACGTGGTAGCCGGCGCCGATGCCGTAGGCCGGGCCCTGATTGCCGTAGTCGCGGTACAGGCACAGGGTGGCGGGCGGGCACGGCTCGCCGTCCAGGAGCTGGACCACGCCGGGCGGCAGGTGGCCGGCGGCGGAGTTGGCAGTGGCGGTGCCGGGGAGCAGCACGATGGCCGCGGCCGCGGTCGCGGCTGCCGCGGCGGCCACGCGGGCCAGGCGGTTGGGGCGCTGGAAGCTGGTCGTCATCTTCTTCTTCTCTCCAAGGGGCTGATCGCCTGGCCGTGCCGGGCGATCATGGAACGAACGGTTCGGCCCCCGGGCGTCCCGTACCGGTCCCGGGGTGGCCGGGAACTGTGGAAGCCGCGGGGGCGTCTCCATCTCGGGGAGAAGTTACTCTCTGTATGTGTATTGTGACTGAATGTGGTCGCGCTGGCGTGTCAGCTCTGCCGGATCGCGAAACCGGCGCTGCCTGCGGGCCGGTCCTCGGGTGAGTCAGCTGTCGGTCTCCGCGATTCCCGTGGGGCAGGAGCGGCCCCAGTTCGTCTCGGAGGGTGATTCCAGGGTTGCGCCCGTGCCGCCGATCCCGCAGTACCCCGCCGGGTTCTTGTCGAGGTACTGCTGGTGGTACCCCTCCGCGGGCCAGAACGTGCGGCCCTCCGCCGGGAGGATCTCCGTGGTGATCGTGGAGTGGCCGGCGGCCGTGAGGACCTTCTGGAACGCCTCGCGGGAGGCCGCCACGGCCGCCTCCTGCTCGGCGGAGTGGGTGTAGACCGCCGAGCGGTACTGCGTGCCCACGTCGTTGCCCTGGCGGAAGCCCTGGGTCGGGTCGTGGGACTCCCAGAACAGCTTCAGCAGCTCGGCGTACGAGACGGTCCGGGGGTCGAAGACGACGCGGACCGCCTCCGTGTGGCCGGTCAGGCCCGAAC
This sequence comes from Streptomyces sp. NPDC006510, assembly GCF_040611955.1. NCBI lineage: Bacteria > Bacillati > Actinomycetota > Actinomycetes > Kitasatosporales > Streptomycetaceae > Streptomyces > Streptomyces sp. NPDC006510. The sequence continues at coordinate 15,983 of NZ_JBEXPH010000056.1, forward strand.
AGACCTCTTCGTACGCGGGGTTCTCCGTGTAACCGCCCTGGTAGCCGACGAGCGTCGTCCAGACGCCGTCCGTCTGCCAGAACTTGCGCTCGGCGCCCCAGAAGCAGCCCAGCGCGAAGTCCGCGACCTCCAGACCCTCCGGGTACGGGCCCAGCAGCGGGTTGCCGAGGACCGTGTGGCGGGACGGGACGCCGAACTCGGGGGTGGGGCGGCCCTTCAGGGCCTCCTCCGGGGTGGGGAGCTGCGGGGTGCGGCGTTGCAGGAACATGCGGGGCTCCTCCTGGGGTGGGTGTGCAGTGCTTACAACGCGGCGGGGGCGCCGCGGATTCCGCGCGGCTACTGCGGCAGCGTCGCCGGGCTGCCGCCGTTCGCCTCGTAGCCGGCCACCGCCAGCGCCCGGTAGACCGTGTACTCGGCGGCCGGGTCGGGGCCCTGCGTCCACGGCAGCGCGCCCACGTGGCCGTCGATGTGGACGAGCTGGTTCATCGCCTCCGACCAGCGCTCCATCCGGACCAGGAAGAGGACGAGCAGATGCCGCACGTGGGCGAGCATCGGGTCGTCCGGGCGGGCCGCGTGCACCGCGAACAGGGCGCCCTCGACCGCCTTGGTCACCACCGCGCTGCGGTAGAAGCCCTGCACCAGATTGACCTCGGGCAGATGCTCGTACACCGCGAAGAGCGGCAGCGCGGCCAGCAGCGAACCCTGCGGGGCGCGGGCCGCGGCCGCGGTGGCGAAGCGGTCGGCCTCCTCGCGCGAACCGTGCCACTTCTCGCACCAGTAGTGCAGCGCGGCGATGTGCGCGCCCATGTGGGCCGGGGCCCGGTCCAGCACCTTCGCCCAGAGCCGGTCGAACTCCTCGTGGGAGTAGCCGAGTCCGCGGGCCACGGCCAGCTCGGTGAGGTACGGCACGGGATCGCCCGGCGCCAGCAGCGCCGCCTCGCCGCAGACCGTACGGGCCTCCTCCAGGATGATCCGGAAGTCGTCCGTCCCCGCGGTCGACGACCGCCACGCCTGCTGCACCAGGAATTCGGCGTGCACCACCGCGCCGCCCGCGTCCTTCGGCGCCTGGGCCCGCCACGTGCGCAGCCACGCACCACCGGTACCGGGCTGCTGCGCCAGCTCCAGCGAGGCGGCCCCGGCGAACGCCTGCACCCGCTGCCACCGCACCTCGCCCTCCTTGGGCGTACCGGCCAGCAGCTGCGAGGCCGCCCGCCAGTCCTGGGAGCGCTGCACGACATCGAGCACGTCGAGGAGGTCCTGGTCCGGGCCCGGCAGCCGGATGTCCAGCTCCTCCTGACGCACGAAGCCGTAGGCGTCCGGGTCGGCGGCGTCCGGGGAACCCGGCGCGGCCAGGCGGATTCCGCCTCGGCGGCGCAGCACGAAGGGGCCGATGACCGCGGTGAGCATGCACAGTGCGATCAGGAACCAGAGAATCTCCATGCCCCCATTGTCACCGGACGGCCCGGTAGCCCGGTGGGCGCCCTCGCGACGAACTACGCTCGGGCCCCATGAGCGACCAGCACAGCTTCGAGACCCTCGCGATCCACGCGGGAAACACCGCCGATCCCCTCACCGGCGCCGTAGTTCCGCCCATCTACCAGGTGTCCACGTACAAGCAGGACGGTGTGGGCGGACTGCGCGGCGGCTACGAGTACAGCCGCAGCGCCAACCCGACCCGTACCGCCCTGGAGGAGAACCTCGCGGCCCTGGAGGGCGGCCGCCGCGGACTCGCCTTCGCCTCCGGCCTCGCCGCCGAGGACTGCCTGCTCCGTACACTGCTGACCCCCGGCGACCATGTGGTCATCCCGAACGACGCCTACGGCGGCACCTTCCGGCTGTTCGCGAAGGTCGTCTCGCGGTGGGGGGTGGAGTTCTCCGTCGCCGACACCTCGGACGTGGCGGCGGTACGGGCCGCGATCACCCCGCGCACCAAGGCGGTCTGGGTGGAGACCCCGTCCAACCCGCTGCTCGGCATCACCGACATCGCCGCGATCGCCGGGGTGGCCCGCGCCGCGGGTGCCCGCCTGGTCGTCGACAACACCTTCGCCAGCCCCTACCTCCAGCAGCCCCTGGCCCTGGGCGCCGATGTGGTGGTGCACTCCACCACGAAGTACATGGGCGGCCACTCCGACGTCGTCGGCGGCGCACTGATCGTCAACGACCCCGAACTGGCGGAGGAGTTGGCGTACCACCAGAACGCGATGGGCGCGGTCGCCGGGCCGTTCGACGCCTGGTTGGTGCTGCGCGGCATCAAGACCCTCGCCGTCCGCATGGACCGGCACAGCGAGAACGCCACCAAGGTCGCCGATCTGCTGACCCGGCACCCCAAGGTGACCCAGGTCCTCTACCCGGGGCTGCCCGAGCACCCGGGCCACGAGATCGCCGCCAAGCAGATGAAGGCGTTCGGCGGGATGGTGTCCTTCCGGGTCGCGGGCGGCGAGGAGGCCGCGGTCCAGGTCTGCAACCGGGCCCAGCTGTTCACCCTCGGTGAGTCGCTGGGCGGCGTCGAGTCGCTGGTGGAGCACCCGGGCCGCATGACGCACGCCTCGGCGGCGGGCTCCCCGCTGGAGGTGCCGGCCGACCTCGTCCGCGTCTCCGTCGGCATCGAGAACGCCGACGACCTGCTGGCCGACCTGACGCAGGCGCTCGGCTGAACCGAATGATCCGGGCGGGCCCGAAACACTCGGGTCCGCCCGGCCGTCCGCGGTGATGTCAGGCGTTGACCTTCTCGTCCTCCAGCATCGCCCGGATCTGTTCGCGCAGTTCCGGGCTGTCGGTGTGCTCATGGACGGAGACCGCGTGCTCCGTCGCGGCCCGGACGACTTCCTCTTCCTCACCCGAGATGGTGAGCGAGCAGTGCGACACGCTCGGATGCTTGCGGCAGTCAGCGATCTTCCTGGTCATAGCAGCCTCCTCGGCTGGTTCCCCGTGCCGCCCATTCCAGGATAGTTCGCCCGAAATCGCCGCTCACCAGCCCTCCAGCGGAGTCGTCTCGGAGGGCGGCACCTGCCAGGGATGCGTCGCCATCGCCCAGACCGTGAAGGCCACCACCGCGGCGCACGCCACCAGCAGCATCAGCCGCCGGACGAACAGCCGCCGGCGCAGCAGCCTGCCGCCGCGCTCCGCCGCCCGCCGCGCCAGGTCGGCGGGCACCTGCGGATGCGGACCGTCCAGCATGCGCCGGACCTCGTCCTCCCGGTCGCCGACGCGGCTCATCGCGCGACCCCCAGCGGCCCGGGTGTGCCCCACCGTGTCGTGGGTCGGCGGGTGCCGCGCATCGTGGCCACCGAGCGGTTGCAGATCGCCCGCACCCGCTCCACCGGCAGGCCGAGCAGCGCCGCGGCCTGCTCCTCCGCGACCCCCTCGTACAGCCGCAGTACGAGGACCAGGCGTTCCAGCGGGGTCAGCGCGTCCAGCAGCCCGCCGCGCGGCCGCTGGTGCCGCCAGACCTGGTGGGCGAACCGGACGGCGAGCTCGTGCCGGGTGCGGTCGTACGGGTCCTCGCCGCGCAGCCGTTCCCACTGGGCGTACGTGCTCGCCAGCGCGGCCGTGAGCAGCCGCTGGGCCCGGGGGTTGGCTCCCGGCGGCCGCATGGGCTCGGTGGTGAGCAGCGTGGCGGTGTGCAGCAAACGGCCGGCCGCGCCCGCGACGAAGGTCTCGAACTCCTGGGCGCGGCGCCGCTCCCGGCCCGTCTGGCGCTCTCGCACAGTCCACATCCGAGCCGTTGCGGGGCTCCTGGTCAAGAGGCGTGCAGCAGGTCGTCCGGGCCCGGCACGATCCGTGCGGCGGCGCTCAGCCGGCCGGCGGCGTCTGGTGCGAGGTCTGGCGGGCGGCCAGCGAGGTGTTGAACCGGGTGAGCAGCGTGCAGAACGTCTCGCGCTCCTCGGCCGTCCAGCCGTCCGTCACCTGGGTCATGAGCTCGCGCCGGGAGCTGCGGACCTCGTCCAGCCGCGCCTGGCCGCGCGGCGACAGCTGGAGCACGACGGCCCGGCCGTCCTCGGGGTGCGAGGTGCGCTTGACCAGTCCGGTGTCGACGAGCGGTGCGACCTGCCGGGTCACGGTCGAGGAGTCGATCCCCATGCCCGCGGCGAGCGCCTTGACGCCCATCGGGCCTTCCCGGTCCAGCCGGTTGAGCAGCAGATAGGCGGCCCGGTCCATGGAATTGCGCACCTGGCCGACACCGCCGAGGCGGGTCTGCTCGGCACGGCGGGCGAAGACCGCGACCTGGTGCTGCAGAGCGTCGAGGACGTGGTCGGAACCCGTGGGTTCGGGGGCGGCGCCCCCGGAAGGAGACGCAGCTGTCGTCATGTCCTGAGGGGGCATGGCCGGGGGCTCTCTTCGTGCGGTGTCGGATGGGTGGGGGACAGAGTACGCGGCCACGGGGCAACGCGTACCAGCGCTGCGCAAACCCGTGGACAACGGCCCAGGAGGGGACGGGACGCGGCGGTCGGCGCCCTGCCGAGCTGCAAGACTTACGGTATGAACTTCCGCGCGACCGGCCACTTTCCCCCGCTGATCCTCGACGACATCCGCGGAGCGCAGAAGATGCTCTCCGGCGTGGCCAGGATGACCGCGATGGAAGGCAGCCGCCACCTGACCGACCTCGTGGGCGCGCCGGTCCATTTCAAGTGCGAGAACCTGCAGCGGACCGGCTCGTTCAAATTGCGTGGTGCGTACGTACGGATCGCCGGTCTGTCCCCGGTGGAGCGGGCGGCCGGAGTCGTCGCCGCGAGCGCCGGAAACCATGCGCAGGGTGTCGCACTCGCGTCTGCGCTGCTCGGCGTACGGTCCACGGTTTTCATGCCGGTCGGGGCGCCGCTTCCGAAGGTGGCCGCCACCCGCCAGTACGGGGCCGAGGTCCGGCTGCACGGACATGTCGTCGACGAGACGCTGGCCGCGGCGCAGGAGTACGCGCAGGAGACCGGCGCGGTCTTCATCCACCCCTTCGACCACCCGGACATCATCGCCGGACAGGGCACGGTGGGCCTGGAGATCCTCGAACAGTGCCCCGAGGTGCGCACCATCGTCGTGGGGATCGGCGGCGGTGGTCTCGCGGCGGGCATCGCGGTGGCGGTCAAGGCGGTCCGGCCCGATGTGCGGATCGTCGGGGTGCAGGCGGCGGGTGCGGCCTGCTATCCGCCTTCGCTGGCCGCGGGCCATCCGGTGTCGATCGACTCGCCGAACACGATGGCGGACGGCATCAAGGTGGGGCGCCCCGGCGATGTGCCGTTCGAGCTGGTCAGGGAGTTGGTCGACGAGGTCCGTACGGTCTCCGAGGACGAGCTGTCCAGTGCGCTGCTGCTCTGTCTGGAGCGGGCGAAGCTGGTGGTGGAGCCGGCCGGTGCGAGCCCGGTCGCGGCGTTGCTGAGCGATCCGAAGTCGTTCCGCGGGCCGGTGGTCGCGCTCCTTTCGGGCGGCAATGTGGACCCGCTGCTGATGCAGCGCATCCTGACCCACGGCATGGTGGCGGCCGGCCGCTATCTGAGTCTGCGGCTGCGGCTGACCGACCGCCCCGGTGCGCTGGCCACGCTGCTGGGCGTGCTCTCGGTGGTCGACGCCAATGTGCTCGACATCGGTCATGTGCGGACCGATCCCCGGCTCGGGCTCACCGAGGTCGAGGTGGAGCTGCAACTGGAGACGAAGGGCCCGGAGCACTGCACGGAGGTCTCGGCGGCGTTGCGTGACGCGGGCTATCTGGTGATGAGCTGAGCCTTGCCAGTCGCGATGTATCGCGTTACGTTGCCGGTGTCGCCGGGGTGCCGCCGGGCGCGTTCGCCGCAGGCGTTCGCCGGGCGCGGAAAGACCGTCAAACCTAGGATCTGTTGAGGAACTCACCCGAACGCACTGGGGGAATCCCGTATGCCAGGCGCGATCCATGCCGAAGGTCTGGTGAAGACCTTCGGCGATGTACGAGCACTCGGCGGTGTCGATCTCGATGTGCCGGAAGGCACCGTCCTCGGACTTCTCGGCCCCAACGGCGCAGGCAAGACGACCGCCGTGCGCGTCCTGACCACCCTGCTCAGGCCCGACAGCGGCAGGGCCGTCGTCGCGGGCATCGACGTACTGAAGAAACCCGACGAGGTGCGCAGGTCGATCGGCCTCTCCGGCCAGTTCGCCGCGGTCGACGAGTATCTGACCGGCCGTGAGAACCTCCGGATGGTCGGCCGGCTCTACCAGATGACCGCACGGGACGCGAAGGCCAGGGCGGGGGAGCTGCTGGAACGGTTCAACCTCGCCGACGCGGCCGACCGCACGGCCAAGACGTACTCCGGGGCATGCGCCGCCGCCTCGACCTCGCGGCGGCGCTCGTCGTCTCCCCGCCGGTCATGTTCATGGACGAGCCGACCACCGGCCTCGACCCGCGCAACCGGCAGCAGCTCTGGGAGGTCATCGAGGAACTCGTCGCGGGCGGCACGACGCTGCTGCTCACCACGCAGTACCTGGAGGAGGCCGACCATCTCGCCCACGAGATCTGCGTGATCGACCACGGCCTGGTCATCGCCCGCGGCACCTCCGACGAGCTCAAGGCCCGCACCGGCGGCGAACGCGTCGAGGTCGTGGTGCACCAGCGCGACCAGATCGAACCGGCCCGCGCCGTGCTCGCCCACCTCGGCAAGGGCGAGGTCGCCGTCGTCGAGCACATGCGCAAACTGACCGTCCCGGTCCTCGGCGGGGCCAAGCTGCTGGCCGAGGTCATCCGAGACCTCGACGCCCGCGGCGTGGAGATCGACGACATCGGCCTGCGCCGCCCCACCCTCGACGACGTCTTCCTCTCACTGACCGGACACGCGGCCGGGCCGCAGAACGGCGACGGGAACGGCGACGCGACCGGGGCCGGCCCGGCCGGCGGTGCCCTGGCGGGGACGGAGGCGGTCAAGTGAGCGCGGTATCCGGCACGGCCCTGACGCCGGCCGCCCCCAGGGCGGGAGGCGGGATCGGGCAGTCGATGCGCGACTCGCTCGTCATCGCCCGCCGCAACCTCATCCGCATGGCCCGGATCCCCGAGATGATCATCTTCGGGCTCATCCAGCCGATCATGTTCGTCGTGCTGTTCAGCTACGTCTTCGGCGGCTCGATGATGATCGGCGGCTCCACCAGCCCCGTCGAGTACCGGAACTTCCTGATGGCGGGCATCTTCGCGCAGACCGTCACCTTCGCCACCGCCGGTGCCGGCGCGGGCATCGCCGACGACATGCACAAGGGCCTCATCGACCGGTTCCGCTCGCTGCCCATGGCGCGCGGCGCGGTCCTCACCGGCCGTACGCTCGCCGACCTCGTCCAGACGACGCTGACCCTGCTGGTCCTCGCCGTCGTCGCCCTGCTGGTCGGCTGGCGCACCCACGAGAACATCGGCAAGGTGCTCGGCGGCTTCGCGCTGCTGCTCCTGCTGGGGTACGCCTTCTCCTGGATCGGAGCGCTGATCGGCCTCTCGGTCCGTACCCCCGAGGCGGCCACCTCCGGCGGGCTGATCTGGCTCTTCCCGGTCACGTTCATCTCGAACGCCTTCGTGCCCACCGAGAACATGGCGGGCTGGCTCCAGCCGGTCGCCGAATGGAATCCGTTCAGCGCCACCGTCCAGGCGTGCCGGGTGCTCTTCGGCAACCCGGGCGTGTCGCCGTCGGACGCCTGGCCGATGGTGCACCCGGTCTGGGCGTCGCTGATCTGGTCGCTGCTGATCCTGGTGGTCTTCCGCACCCTGGCGGTGCGCAAGTACCGACAGGCGGCGGTCTGAGCGGGGCCGCACATGCGAGGAGCCCCCGGCGGACCGGGGGCTCCTCGCATGTGCGGTGCGGGATCAGCCGGTGTACGGCTTCGCCGCGAGGATCTTCACGGTCGCCGTCTTGCCGTTCGGCAGCTCGTACTCGGCGTCGTCGCCCATCCGCTTGCCGTTCACGCCGGTGCCGAGCGGCGACTGCGGGGAGTACGTCTCGATGTCCGAGCTGGCGTACTCACGTGAGGCGAGCAGGAAGGTCAACGTGTCGTCCGGGTCGCCGTCGAAGGCGATCGTCACGACCATGCCGGGCTCGACCACGCCGTCGTCGGCCGGCGATTCGCCGACCTTCGCGTGCTCCAGGAGCTGGGTGAGCTGGCGCACCCGGAGCTCCATCTTGCCCTGCTCCTCCTTGGCCGCGTGGTACCCGCCGTTCTCGCGCAGGTCGCCCTCCTCACGGGCCGCCGCGATCTTTACGGCGATCTCCGTGCGCGCGGGACCAGACAGGTACTCCAGCTCGGCCTTGAGCTGGTCGTACGCCTCCTGCGTGAGCCAGGTGACGTTTTCGCTGGTCTGGGTCACAGGGTGCTCCTCGTCGGTACTGGGAATACAAAGCATCGCCCTACCCGTAAGCATGTGCTTCCACGGGTGGGCGAAACCACGAGCCTAACAATTCCCCAGGAAAAGGGGGAGAAGGTAAATCACCAGGATCGCGTATGCGCAGGTCGGGCCCGGTAGCGGTGGTTCAGGGCCGGCGTGCGCCGGTCAATGCGACGCCCCGTCGTCGACGGTGCAGCCCAGCAGCTCGACACTGGTGGCCCTGGCCGTCGTACGCAGCGTCAGGATGCGGTCGATCCGGTCGGTGCGCTCGTCGAAGCGGAAGTCCTTGCGGGCCACGTCCCTGCCGTCCGCGTGCTGCGCGCGCAGGGTGCAGTAGCCCTTGGCGTCCTTGTCCTTGCGCACTTCGAGGTGGAGGTCGACCCGCTCGTCCGAGACGACCTGGCGCTTGATCACCTCGGCGCTGATGCCCTGGCCGGCGACGTAGTCGTAACCGATCCAGCCGACCACACCGAGGAGCACGACGCCCAGCGCCGAGCCGATGATCTTGAGCTTGCGGTCCGCGCGTTGGTCCGCGGAGCGGCCGTAGCGGTTCTCAGGAGGCGCTTCGCGCACCGCAGTCATGATCGTTCCTCCCGTGCCGGGGATCGAGGAATTTTCCACCCCCCGGTTCGGTCACTATAGAAGCCTGCCCATGTGCCGAATCACTGAGGATCGAGTCTTGACCGAGCAGCTGCGACTGATGGCCGTCCACGCCCACCCCGACGACGAGTCGAGCAAGGGCGCGGCCACGATGGCCAAGTATGTGTCCGAGGGGGTGGACGTGCTGGTCGTGACCTGCACGGGAGGCGAGCGCGGCTCCATCCTCAACCCCAAGCTCCAGGGCGACCCGTACATCGAGGAGAACATCCACGAGGTGCGCAAGAAGGAGATGGACGAGGCCCGGGAGATCCTGGGTGTCGAGCAGGAGTGGCTCGGCTTCGTCGACTCCGGTCTGCCCGAGGGCGACCCGCTGCCGCCGCTGCCCGAGGGCTGCTTCGCGCTGGAGGACGAGGAGAAGGCCGCGGGCCGTCTCGTCCGCAGCATTCGCGCGTTCCGGCCGCAGGTCGTCACGACGTACGACGAGAACGGCGGGTACCCGCACCCCGACCACATCATGACCCACAAGATCACGATGATCGCCTTCGACGGTGCGGCGGACGCCGAGCAGTTCCCCGAGTCGGAGTTCGGCCCGGCCTGGCAGCCGCAGAAGCTCTACTACAACCAGGGCTTCAACCGGCCGCGCACGGTGGCGCTGCACGAGGCGCTGCTGGCCCGCGGCCTGGAGTCGCCGTACGGCGAGTGGCTGAAGCGCTGGAAGGAGTTCGAGCGCGACGAACGTACGCTGACCACGCACGTTCCGTGTGCGGACTTCTTCGAGATCCGGGACAAGGCGCTGATCGCGCACGCCACCCAGATCGATCCGGACGGCGGCTGGTTCCGCGTCCCGATGGACATCCAGAAGGAGGTCTGGCCGACCGAGGAGTACGAGCTGGCGAAGTCTCTCGTCGATACCTCCCTCCCCGAGAGCGACCTCTTCGCGGGCATCCGCGACAATGCCTGATATGTACGCGACCCAGGCACTGACCGACCTCGTTCCGCTTGCCGAAGAGCTCGACAAGAACAAGGTGACCCCAGGCGTTCTCGGCTTCATCGTCTTCGCGGTGCTCGCCGTGGGCGTGTGGCAGCTGATGAAGTCCATGAACCGGCACATGGGCAAGGTCGACTTCGAGGAGGCCCCGGACCCGGATGCGGTGGCGGTGACGGCCGACGCCACCGCCGGGGCGGGCTCCGCGAAGCGGAAGTAGGCGGCGGCCCCGGGGGGTCCCGGAGCCGCCGCGGCAGCGGGGCGGGGCCGGGGGCGCCCCGCCCGGCCCCCCCGTGGGGCACACGACCCGC
>NZ_JBEXPH010000056.1:26199-45055 GCF_040611955.1 Streptomyces sp. NPDC006510
CCCGCGCGTGGGGGTGGGGGTGCCGCGCCGCCCCCCCGGCGGGGGCGTCCACCTCGAGGGGTTTGGGGGGGGCGCCCGGGGGGGTGCCGCCCCCCCCCGCGGCAGCGGTCCGGCCGGTTCGTCACCGGCCGGACCCAGGGATGTCCTCAGTCACCGGACCGGCCGTGCGCGGCCGGGACCGGTACGCCCATGACCTCCCGGGCATGACGCGTCGGCGTCATGCCCAGGCGCCATGCCTGCCACCCGTCCTCCAGGTCCACGCCGCGGTTCAGCACCACCGTGAACGCCTCCGCGCAGTCCTCCAGCTTGCCGTCGCGCGCCGGGTGCCCGGCCCGGAGCAGCTCGGCCAGTTCCTGCTGGGCCACCACCGTGCCCACCTCGCTGCCGCCCGGTGAGGCGTAGGGCAGCAGCGTGCAGCGCAGGAAGCGGGCCCAGTCCGCGCCCCGCGCGTCGCCGTAGGAGTCGAACAGCTCCACCGCCTCGCCGCACAGCTCCAGCGCCTGCGGGGCACGGTTGTTGCCCGCGTCGATCAGCGCCAGCTCCAGACACGTCCACGCCTCGCCGTGGGCGACCCCGATGCGCCGGAAGTCGGCACGGGCGTCCATCAGGAGCTGGCGGGCGAAGCCGGAGTTGCGCAGGTTCCCGGTCCGGGCCGCCCGCTGGTCACGGGTGACCCGGCCCGAGTGGTGGCGGGCGCAGGCCAGCCCGTACACGTCCCGCATCCGGGAGAACATCGTGCGGGCCCGCTCCAGCTGCCGGACCGCCCGGTCGGTGTCGCCGCTCTCCTCCAGGGCCTGGCCCAGGTAGAACAGCGTCCACGCCTCGCCGCGCGCGTCCTCGTTGTCGCGGTGGCGGGCCAGCGCCCGGTTCAGCTGCTCCACGGCCGGGTCCGGGTCGCCGTCCAGCAGCCGGGCGCGGGCCAGCTGGGTCAGCGCCCACGCCTCGCCCCGCTCGTCACGGGTCCGGCCGTACAGGTCCAGGGCCTGACGCAGCGCGTCCTCGGCCCGCGCCACCTCGCCCATCCGCAGCAGGGTCTGGCCGAGCTGGAACCGGGTCCACGCCTCGCCGTGCAGCGACTCGCCCTCCCGGTGCAGGGCCAGCGCGGTGTCCAGCAGGGTCAGTGCCTCCGCGAGCCGGGCCCGGTCGCGTTCGACGGCGGCCAGGGCGTGCATCGACCAGGCCCGGTCCTCGGCCTGCTCGTCGGAGGACTGCAGCTCGATCGCCTCGCGCAGCCGCGCCGACGCCTCGGTCAGATTGCCCTGGTGGTGCAGGGTGATGCCGAGCGAGCAGAGCGCCAGCGCCGTACCCGCCCCGTTCTGCGCCTCGCGGTAGAGGCCGACGACCGACGACAGGGTGGTACGGGCCTTGTCCAGCTCGCCGAGCTGACGGGCCGCGATGCCGGTACGCCACTGCACGGACCGCTCCAGCAGCCCCTTGTCCACCGCCTGGGTCAGCTCGCTGATCTCGCCCAGCCGGTAGAGGTCGCCGCGCAGCAGGCAGTAGTCGCACAGCGCGCCCAGCAGGTCCAGCACGGCGCCCTGGTCGACGCCCTCGGCGTGCCGCAGCGCGGAGGTGATGAAGCTCGACTCGTCGTCCAGCCAGCGCAGCGCCGCGTCCAGCGAACCGAAGCCGTGCGAGCCGAACTGCCCGGCCCGGGTGGACATCTTGCCGTCCACCATCCGGATCACCGCACCGGCCAGGTCCGCGTAGTTCCGGATCAGCCGCTCCTGCGCGGCGGTACGGTCCGCCGCCTCCTCCTCGTCCCGCAGCCGGGCCAGGGCGAAGCCCCGTACGAGATCGTGCAGCCGGTAGCGCGAGCCCCGTACATGGGTCAGCAGCCCGGCCCCCGCCAGGTCCTTCAGCAGCCGCTCGGCCTCCTGCTCGTCGGCGGAGAGCAACGCCGCCGCCGCGGCGGCGCCCAGGCTCGCCCGCCCGGCCAGCGCGAGCCGGCGCAGCAGCCGCCGCGCCTGCTCGGACTGGTCGGTGTAGCGCAGCCACAGCGCCCGCTCGACCGGTGCGACCGGGCCGTACCCGGCGAGGTCGGCGGCGAGGGCGCCACGGGTGCGGGTGCCGAGCGAGGAACCCGCGATGCGCAGCGCGAGCGGCAGCCCGCCGCACAGTTCGGCGACGGTGTCCGTGGCCCGGGAGTCGTACGGCCCCTCCTCCTGCCCCCCGGCCGCCTCGCGCAGCAGCTCCTCCGCGCCGGCCGCGTCGAGCGCGCCGACCGGCAACTGATGGACCCGGGCCGGGATGTCGGCCGGCAGCTCCAGGGGCTCCCTGGCGGTGACCAGGACGAGGCTGTCGGAACGCTCGGGGACCAGGGTGCGCACCTGCGCAGCGTCGCCCGCGTCGTCGAGGACGATCGTCACCGGGGTGCCGGTCAGATGCTGGTGGTACAGCTCGCCCAACCGCCGCACCTGCTGCTCGGCGGAGGCCCTTCCCCGGGCCGTCGCGTCCGCTCCGCCGGCCCCGTCCCGGAACAGCAGCTGCTCACGGGGCGCGCCCAGCCGGTTCAGCAGGTGCAGCAGTGCGTCACGGGTCGGCAGCGGCGCCTCACCGGCCACATCGCCGCGCAGGTCGACCACGCAGGCGCCGCGGAACAGGTCCTTCAGGCTGTGCGCGGCCCGCACCGCGAGCGTGGTGCGTCCGGAGCCGGGCGTGCCGTGCAGGACGACGACGGTGGGTTTGGTCTCCGTCGACGCACGGGCCTCGCGCACCCACCGGGCGATCTGCGCCAGCTCGCTCCGCCGCCCCGCGAACGGCCCTTCACAGGCGGGCAGATGGCCGAACGACTGCTCCAGGAGCGAGCGCGTACGGGCTGCCGCGCTGCGGTCCGTGCCGCGCAGCGACGGGGCGGTCCGCGACTGCGACGGGACCTTCTTCGCCGGGGTGCGGGACGAGGCGGTGAGCATCCGCTGCTGGTCGATGAAGGGGCGGATGCCCCGCACCTCCAGCGCCGCCAGCCACTGGAGCCGCAGCTGTTCGGCACCGCCGGGCTGCCCGAGCGCTCCGGCCCGCCGGTGGGCGGCGGGCCAGTGCGAGGCGGTGACCTTGGCGACGGTGGCGGTGGCCCCCGCGACCGCGACGACGGCGCCCGCGCCGAGGGCCGGTCCCGTCGCCGTACCGAACGCGACATCCGCGCCGAAGGCGGCGACCGCGGCAACTCCCGTGACCAGCAGGGGAGTTCCCAGCGCGCCCCGGCTGAACCGCTGCGACAGCGGCTGCGCCCCGGCCTCCGCGGCGTCCAGCGCCTGGAGATACGCGGCGTACTCGTCGTCCGCGGCGGCCGCCAGCGAATCCAGCGCGGCCCGCCCGCGCGCCGTCAGCGTACCGGCGTCCGCCCGGCCGCCCGAGCGCCGCACCTCTTCCTCCACGGCGCGCACCAACAGCCGTTCGGCTTCGGCCCGATGGCTGTCCCGCATGTGTGTCCTCCTCCGGATACGGCGATCGGCCCTGCCTCGGCCGGCATCGCCGCCCAGTCTCCTGCTTGCGGCGCGTCGGCGCGAGGGAGTGATGCCCGGTACTGCTCGGCGTCGGCCGACCCGGTGGCGTCCGGAACGGAAGTGAGGAAGGCTCGCGCTCATGGTTTCGGTAGTGCAGAACGTGGCGATCGACTGTGCGGATGCCTACGGGCTGGCCCGGTTCTGGAGCGGGGTGACCGGCCGCCCGCTGCATCCGGAGGACGGACCGGGGGACCGGGAGACTCAGGTGATGCTGGAGCAGGGCCCCGTGCTGTACTTCAACCAGGTGCCCGAGCCCAAGAAGATCAAGAACCGGATTCATCTGTGTCTGCGCCCCGAGACCTCACGCGAGCAGGAGGTGGAACGGCTGCTGAGCCTCGGCGCCACCCTCGTCACCGATCACCGGAATCCCGACGGCTCCGGCTGGGCCGTCCTTGCCGACCCCGAGGGCAACGAGTTCTGCGTTCTCCGCAGCGAGTCCGACCGGGCCGCGGCGAGTCCCTGACGCGCACCCGCCGTCCCGTCCGGCGGCCGTCGCCCTGATCGTGGCCCGGACCGGCGGGGGTCCCGCCTCCGCCGCGCGGAAGGGGAAGCCGCATCTGCCCGGCCGGTACGCTTCCGGGGTGACGGAGCACACCGGGCAGGACGGGCGGCGGCCCGCGAACGACGGGCCGAAGGCGGCCGCCCGTAACCGGGCCGCTCTGGTCACCGCCGCCCGGGAGATCTTCGCAGAGCACGGTCTGGAGGCGCCGCTGTCCGCGATCGCGCGCAGGGCCGGGGTCGGGCAGGGCGTTCTCTACCGGCACTTCCCGGACCGGACCGCCGCGGTGGCCGCTGTTCTGGAAGGGAACGTGCGGCAGATCGAGCGGGCGGCCGAGGCCGAGGACGCGACCTTCGCCGGCGTTCTCGGTGTGCTGACCTGGCATCTGACCGAGTCGGCGGCTTTCATCGGCCTCTTGCACGCCGACCGGGCGGCCAGTCGCTCCGACATCCGCGCACATGCCCTGGGCCTGTCCGAACGCGTGGCGTGCGCCCTGCGGACACGGCTGCCCGGCGGGCATCGACTGAGTGCGGCGAACGACCTCGTGCTCGCGGTCGCCATGGTCTCCGCCGCTGTCACCGGCCCCACCCGCGAGGAGCGGGAACACCGGGCACTGGCCGCCTGGCGGCTGCTCGGCGTCGAGGTGGGGCCGGTGCGGGCCTTCGGCGGTTGAGCCGAGGCCGGCGTCAGCCGCCGTTGGACTGGCGGATGCCTTGCGCGAGCGCGTCGAAGGCGTACAGATATCCCCCGGCGGGGCCACTGACGGTCATGTACGCCTTGGTCCCGCCGGGCGTGATGGCCACGTTCGTCGCCGACTCCAGACCTTCGGTCCGTGCGGGAAGCTCGACCGTCGCCAGCCGCTCACCGTGCCGGTCGTACACGGCCATTGCCGCCCGGCCGTGCAGCCCCTGGTAGAGGTTGCCGTCCGCGTCCACGGCGATCGAGTCGGTCTGCGCGATTCCGCCGTCCACGCGGATGGCCCGCCGCCACGCGGTGCGGATCGCGCGGAAGTCCGGCCTCTACGCGGACGCGCTCTTCTCCACCGCGGTCACCGCTCTGACCTGGGACGAGGCTTGTGAGACGTGGATCGTGGCCACCGACCGCGGTGACACCTTCCGCGCCACGTACGTCGTCAGCGCCACCGGCACCCTCACCGACCCGAAGCTCCCGGGGATCCCCGGGATCGAGGACTTCAAGGGCCACACGTTCCACACCTCGCGGTGGGACTACGCCTACACCGGCGGCACCCCGGAGGGCGGCATGACCGGCCTCGCGGACAAGCGGGTGGGCGTCGTCGGCACCGGCGCCACCGGCATCCAGGTCATCCCGATGCTGGCCGGGGACGCCGCGCACCTCTACGTCTTCCAGCGCACCCCCTCCACCGTGGACGTACGGGCCAACTGCCGCACCACCGCCCAGGACGTCGGCGCCGACCGCGAGGGCTGGGCCCGGGAACGACGCGCGAACTACCTCCGCATAGTCTCCGGTTAGCACGCCGACCAGGATCTCGTGGCGGACCAGTGGACCGCTTCGGCGGGCCTGCTGGAGAAACTCCTGCCGAGCTTTCGGCGCCAGGGGACCGACTGGCGTTCGAAGCCGCCTACGAGGCCGCCGACGCAGCCAAGATGGACGAGCTCCGCGCCCGCGTCGAACAGACCGTCACCGACCCGGAGACGGCACAGAAGCTCAAGCCCTGGTACCGCTACGCCTGCAAACGCCCCACCTCCTCCGACCTGTACTACCCGGCGTTCAACCGCGACAACGTCACCCTGGTCGACACCGCCGACACCCACGGCATCGAGCGCATCACCGAACACGGCGTCACGGTCGGCACCACCACGTACGGACTCGACTGCCTGATCTTCGCCACCGGATTCAACGTCGGGACCTCCGGAATCCACTCGGGCAAGCTCCCCGTCCACGGCCGGGGCGGCGTCCGGCTACTGGACAGGTGGGCGCAGCGGGGCCCGCGCACGCTCCACGGCTTCACCAGCAACGGCTTCCCGAACCTGATCCAGATGGGCTCCCTCCAGAACGCCAGCAGCGTCAACTTCACCCACATCCTGGACGAGCAGGCGATCCACGCCGCCGCTCTCATCGCAGCCGCCGAAGCCGAGGGCGCCCTCATCGAACCGTCCCCCGAGACCGAGGACGCCTGGACGGCCGTCCTGGCCGAGGGCGCCCCCGACCACGAGTGGTTCCACGCCGAGTGCACCCCCGGCTACTACAACCGCGAGGGAAGAGGCCGGCCCAACGGTCCGACCGCCTACCCGCACGGAGCCGTCGCCTTCCATGAACTCCTGGAACAATGGCGCGACGAGTCCATGGGCGAAGTCCTCCGGGCCAGGACCGGGCGCCTTTGGCCCGCACGGTCGCCGTACCGGCCGCGCGAGCACTGAACCGGCACGCCTCTGCCCCGTTCGTGCGCTGTCCCCGTGGCGCCTGGGCGGGGCTCAGGCGGGTGCGCAAGGATGGGGGCATGTCCAACCGACTCGCGCAGGCCACCTCCCCGTACCTCCTCCAGCACGCGGACAACCCCGTTGACTGGTGGCCCTGGGAGACCGACGCGTTCGAAGAAGCCCGGCGGCGCGACGTCCCGGTGTTCCTGAGCGTCGGCTACAGCGCCTGCCACTGGTGCCACGTCATGGCGCACGAGTCCTTCGAGGACGACGAGGCCGCCGCGTACATGAACGAGCACTTCGTCTCCGTGAAGGTCGACCGCGAGGAGCGTCCCGACGTCGACGCCGTCTACATGGAGGCCGTGCAGGCCGCCACTGGGCAGGGCGGCTGGCCCATGTCCGTCTTCATGACGCCGGACGGGCAGCCGTTCTACTTCGGTACGTACTTCCCGCCCGAGCCCCGGCACGGCATGCCCTCCTTCCGCCAGGTCCTCGAAGGCGTCTCGGCCGCCTGGACCGAGCGCCGCGACGAGGTCGCCCAGATCGCCGGACGCATCGTCCACGACCTCGCCCAGCGCTCCCTCGCCCACGGCGGCGAGGGGCTGCCGGGCGAGGCGGAACTGGCACAGGCGCTGCTCGGGCTCACCCGCGACTACGACGAGAAGCACGGC
The DNA here is from genome assembly GCF_040611955.1 of Streptomyces sp. NPDC006510. NCBI lineage: Bacteria > Bacillati > Actinomycetota > Actinomycetes > Kitasatosporales > Streptomycetaceae > Streptomyces > Streptomyces sp. NPDC006510. The sequence continues at coordinate 33,272 of NZ_JBEXPH010000056.1, forward strand.
GGGTTCGGCGGGGCGCCCAAGTTCCCGCCGTCCATGACCATCGAGTTCCTGCTGCGGCACCACGCCCGTACCGGGGCGGAGGGCGCCCTCCAGATGGCCGCCGACACCTGCGCGGCGATGGCCCGGGGCGGGATGTACGACCAGCTCGGCGGGGGCTTCGCCCGGTACTCGGTGGACCGGGAGTGGACCGTACCCCACTTCGAGAAGATGCTCTACGACAACGCGCTGCTCTGCCGGGTGTACGCGCACCTGTGGCGGGCCACCGGTTCGGAGTCGGCCCGCCGGGTCGCCCTGGAGACCGCGGACTTCATGGTGCGCGAACTGCGCACCGCCGAGGGCGGTTTCGCCTCCGCGCTCGACGCCGACAGCGAGGACGGCGACGGGCGGCATGTCGAGGGCGCGTACTACGTGTGGACGCCCGGACAGCTGCGGGAGGTCCTCGGCGAGGAGGACGCCGCCTTCGCCGCGGAGTACTTCGGGGTGACGGAGGAGGGCACGTTCGAGGAGGGCGCCTCGGTCCTCCGGCTCGCGCGGGAGGACGCCGGGGCGGACCCGGACCGGGTCGCCCGGGTGCGGGCCGCACTGCTCGCCGCCCGTGAGCAGCGCCCGCGGCCGGGCCGGGACGACAAGGTGGTCGCGGCCTGGAACGGTCTGGCGATCGCCGCGCTCGCCGAGACGGGGGCGTACTTCGACCGGCCCGACCTGGTCGAGCGTGCCACCGAGGCCGCCGATCTGCTGGTCCGGGTCCACCTGGGCGATGTCGCCCGGCTGGACCGGACATCGAAGGACGGGCGGGCCGGCGGGCACGCCGGGGTCCTGGAGGACTACGGCGACGTCGCCGAGGGCTTCCTCGCCCTGGCCTCGGTCACCGGCGAGGGGGTCTGGCTGGAGTTCGCCGGCTTCCTGCTCGACATCGTGCTCCAGCACTTCACCGGCGAGGGCGGGCAGCTGTACGACGCGGCGGACGACGCCGAACGGCTCATCCGCCGCCCGCAGGACCCCACCGACAACGCGACCCCGGCGGGCTGGACGGCGGCGGCCGGGGCGCTGCTCTCGTACGCCGCGCACACCGGCTCCGAGGCCCATCGCACCGCCGCGGAGGGCGCGCTGGGTGTCGTGAAGGCGCTCGGGCCGCGGGCTCCCCGGTTCACCGGCTGGGGGCTGGCCGTCGCGGAGGCCCTGCTCGACGGGCCGCGCGAGGTCGCCGTCGTCGGACCGGTCGGCGGCGAGCTGCACCGTACGGCGCTGCTGGGCGCGGCGCCGGGCGCGGTGGTGGCGGCGGGGGAGACGGCCGGGGCCGAGTTCCCGCTGCTGGCGGACCGGCCGACGGTGGGCGGAACGCCGACGGCGTATGTGTGCAGGCACTTCGTGTGCGAGGCGCCCACGACGGACGCGGGGGAGCTGGCGCGGAGCCTCGGGGGCCGGTGAAGGTCCGCCGGGCGACCGGGGGCGCCGCGCTCCCGGTCACAGCGTCAGGCCGCCCTCCAGCGTGTCCAGCGCCTGGCCCGTCATCGCGATGAGGTCGCCCTCCTGGCCGTGCTCGCCCCAGTACAGCGTCACCTCGCGCAGTGTGCCCAGCACCGCCGCGACGAACACCCGGACCGCCAGGTCGCCGGGGGCCCGGCCGCTGCGGGCGGCGAGTGCGTCGGCCAGTACCTCGGCGGTGCCCGACATGCTCTCGGCCATCCGGACCCGGATCGCGGGGACCTCCACCATCAGCCGGGTGCGCTGCCGGAGCTCCTGTTCCCCGGTCGCCAGGAACGCCGCGAGCGTCTCGGTCAGGACCTGCCGGAGCGACTCCAGCGGCGGCTCACCGGCCGGGCGGCCGCGCAGGGCGGCCGCCAGGACCGCGTCGTACTCGTCGGTGAGGACGATGTCCTCCTTGGCCGGGAAGTACCGGAAGACGGTGCTGGGCGACACCTCGGCGGCCTCCGCGATCTGCTCGACCGTCGTCGCGTCGTACCCCTGCTCGGCGATCAGCCGGTGGGCGGCCCGGCGGATCGCGATCCGGGTCCTGAGCTTCTTCCGCTCGCGCAGTCCCAGCTGCGGCGGTGTTCCCGGAGCGGAAACGGAAGGGGTACGGGAGGTGGCGGCCATGGTGGTCATTGTCGGGCATCGGCGGGCCGCCGGCACCGGTCGGGAAGGGGCTCAGTGGTGGTTGTAGGCCACCAGCGAGATGCCGACGTAGTGCACCACGAAGGCCGCCAGGGTCAGCGAGTGGAACACCTCGTGGAAGCCGAACCACCGGGGGGAGGGATTGGGGCGCTTGATACCGTAGATGACACCGCCGGCGCTGTAGAGCAGGCCGCCGACGACGACCAGCACCAGCACGGCGATCCCGCCGGTCCGCAGGAAGTCCGGCAGGAAGAAGACCGCGGCCCAGCCCATCGCTATGTAGCAGGGCGTGTAGAGCCAGCGCGGGGCGCCGACCCAGAACACCCGGAAGGCGATCCCCGCAGCGGCGGCCGCCCAGACCGCCCACAGGAGCGGTGTCCCGGTGGACTCGGGGAGCAGCAGCAGGGCCAGCGGGGTGTAGGTGCCCGCGATGATCAGGAAGATGTTGGCGTGGTCGAGCCGGCGGAGCACCGCCTCGCCGCGCGGACCCCAGGTGCCCCGGTGGTAGAGCGCGCTCACACCGAACAGCAGGCAAGCGGTCAGGGTGTAGATGCCGCAGGCGATCCGGCCGAGCGCGCTGTCCGTGAACGCGATCAGCACCACCCCCGCGACGATCACGGCCGGAAACATCCCGGCATGCAGCCAGCCGCGCATCCGTGGCTTCACCGGGACGGGGTCGGACTCGGCTGGTTCCAGCCCGGCGGACCCGGGCGCGGCGGCGGCAGCAGTCATTCCCGCATCGTACCTACGCGACCGTAGGTAACCGATACGAGTGGCAATGCTCACGTGTGCGGCCCCCTGGACATATGGGCGAAACGGTCGGATGATCAAATGAGTGCGGTCGGCACCGGATGAGCGCCAACGGGATTCGAAGGGGTAGAAGCATCCGGGTCGCAGCCCCCACGGGGCAACTACCAAACAGATTCCCTCAACAAGGAGCGATCGTGGCGCGCGACATCGCGGCTCCCCTCACTGTCCCCACCGATCACCAGGAGCTCGTTTCCTGGGTGAACGAGATCGCAGCGATTACCGAGCCGGACCGGGTGGTCTGGTGCGACGGCTCCGAGGCCGAGTACGAGCGCCTGTGCGGGGAGCTCGTGGCCAAGGGCACGTTCACGAAGCTGGACGAGACCAAGCGCCCGAATTCGTACTACGCCGCGTCCGACCCGAGTGACGTCGCCCGCGTCGAGGACCGCACGTTCATCTGCTCCGAGAAGGAGGAGGACGCGGGTCCGACGAACCACTGGAAGGCCCCCGCCGAGATGCGGGCCATCTTTACCGGTGAAAAGGGAAACAGCTTCACCGGCGAGAAGGGTGTCTTCCGCGGCTCGATGCGCGGTCGCACGATGTACGTCGTGCCGTTCTGCATGGGCCCCGTCGGCTCCCCGCTCTCCGCGATCGGCGTCGAGATCACCGACTCCGCGTACGTCGCCGTCTCGATGCGCACCATGACGCGCATGGGGCAGGCCGTGCTGGACGAGCTCGGCACCGACGGCTTCTTCGTCAAGGCCGTCCACACGCTGGGCGCGCCCCTGGAGGAGGGCCAGGAGGACGTTCCGTGGCCGTGCAACTCCACCAAGTACATCTCGCACTTCCCCGAGGACCGCGAGATCTGGTCCTACGGCTCCGGCTACGGCGGCAACGCCCTGCTCGGCAAGAAGTGCTACGCGCTGCGCATCGCCTCCGTCATGGCGCGTGACGAGGGCTGGCTCGCCGAGCACATGCTGATCCTCAAGCTCACCCCGCCGCAGGGCGGGGCGAAGTATGTCGCCGCCGCGTTCCCGTCCGCCTGCGGCAAGACCAACCTCGCCATGCTGGAGCCGACGATCCCCGGCTGGACCGTGGAGACCATCGGCGACGACATCGCCTGGATGCGCTTCGGCGAGGACGGTCAGCTGTACGCGATCAACCCGGAGGCGGGCTTCTTCGGTGTCGCGCCGGGCACCGGCGAGCACACCAACGCCAACGCCATGAAGACGATGTGGGGCAACTCCGTCTTCACCAACGTCGCGCTCACCGACGACGGCGACGTGTGGTGGGAGGGCATGACGGAGACCGCTCCGGCCCACCTCACCGACTGGAAGGGCAACGACTGGACGCCCGCGTCCGACACCCCGGCCGCCCACCCCAACGCCCGCTTCACCGTCCCGGCCGGCCAGTGCCCGATCATCGCGCCGGAGTGGGAGGACCCCAAGGGCGTGCCGATCTCGGCCATCCTCTTCGGCGGCCGCCGCGCCTCGGCCGTCCCGCTGGTCACCGAGTCCTTCACCTGGCAGCACGGTGTCTTCCTCGGGGCCAACGTGGCCTCCGAGAAGACCGCCGCCGCCGAGGGCAAGGTCGGCGAGCTGCGCCGCGACCCGTTCGCCATGCTGCCGTTCTGCGGCTACAACATGGGCGACTACATGAACCACTGGATCAAGGTCGGTGCCGACAAGGACCAGGCCAAGCTCCCGAAGATCTACTACGTGAACTGGTTCCGCAAGAACGACGCGGGCAAGTTCGTGTGGCCCGGCTTCGGCGAGAACAGCCGCGTCCTGAAGTGGATCGTCGAGCGTCTCGACGGCAAGGCCGAGGGTGTCGAGACGCCGATCGGCATCCTGCCGGCCAAGGGCTCCCTCGACACCGAGGGCCTGGACCTCTCCGAGGCCGACCTGGACTTCCTGCTCGATGTCGACAAGGAGGTCTGGCGCGAGGAGGCGGCGCTGGTCCCCGAGCACCTCAACACCTTCGGCGACCACACGCCGAAGGAGCTGTGGGACGAGTACCGCGCACTGGTCGAGCGCCTGGGCTGACGCCCCCGCACACCCCGCGGCCGGGCCCCGGACATCCGCCCTGACCTGTGGGGTCAACAGCCCGCCGCGGTACGGCCCCCGGAATCCCCTCACGATTCCGGGGGCCGCCCCCTTTCCGCCCCTTCTGTCCTCCCTTCCCTTTTCATGGAGAACGACCGGGCATCGCCCTGTCCTTGCGCACGGCACCTCCACAAGATTCGATGTTCCTTCACACGTCTCCGGCTCGGTCGGCCGGAGACCAACCGAGCCTGTGGGGGACTCAGTTGAGAAGGAATCAGCACCACGGACGCATCGCGGCGACGCTCGCCGCGCTGACACTCGGCGCCGCGGGGCTCACCGCCCTCGCGCCACCCGTCGCCCTCGCGGCCGACGGCCCGGTGCCCGGTGACACCGTCGCCAAGCTGCCGATCTCGTCGTACTCGGCCATGGTCGTCGACTCGGTGCACGAGTGGGTCTACATCACGGATGACCGCCGGGACCGGACCGCGAACCAGGTCCATGTCTACAACTTCCAGGGCCAGAAGGTCGGTTCGCTGCCCACCGGCACCGCGCCGTCCGGGATGGCCCTGAGCGCGGACAGCGGCACGCTCTACGTCTCGCAGTCCTCGGGCATCCTCGCGTTCGACACCGTGACGCGGGAGCGCACCGGTTACACGTTCGCCGCGGCGGACGTGGGCTGCCCGCGCGATGTCGTCTTCGCGGGCGGCAAGGAGTGGCACACCGAGACGCCGTACTACTCCGGCTGCGACGTGAACCACACCTGGCTGTACGGCGCGAACGGGAGCCAGTCCACGAGCACCGGATGGAACGGCGCGGGCCGGCTGCGGCTGGCCGGCAGCCCCGAGAGCCCCGACCGCATCCTCATGGCGCAGACCCGCAGCGCCGGCGAGGCCGACCCGTTCCTCACCACGCTGGACGCGAGCGGCGACACGCTGGTGCGCGGCCCGGCGCGCCGGTTCGCGGACGGCGAGGGCCGGGGCGCGCTCGACGTGCGGGACCTGGCGCAGTCCGCCGACGGCCGGCGGATCGCCGTCGCCGACGCCGCGTACGGCACCCGGCTGCTGGACGCCGCCGATCTGTCCGACGCGCCGGCCGGGTACCAGCCGCTGCCCGAGGGGGCCGAGGCGTCCGCCGTCGCCTTCAGCGGGGACGGCACCTACATAGCGCGGGGCGCCGCCGCGACCGGGAGCACGGCCGACCTGTTCGTGCAGCCGGCGGACCCGGCGGCCGGTACGGTTCCGCTGGAGTTCGCCTTCGAGGGCGCGCTCGACGGGGACCGGATCGCGCCGCGCGGGCTCGGCTGGTCGAAGGACGGCTCGCGCCTGTTCGCGGTCACCACCAACACCAACGCCAACGAGTACTGGCTGCATGTCATCCAGCCCCCGGCCGCCCAGTACGACTCCCGCTTCACCGGCTCGCTCTCCACCACCCCGGGACAGCCCGTCGTCGGTGAACCGGTCGGGATCAGGGGCCGGCTGGAGCTGGACGGGCCCGCTCCCGCCGAGCCGGTCAGGGTGTCGGCGGTACGGCACGACGCGAACGGCGACCGCAAGCTCGCCCCCGTCGAGGTCGACGTCGACGGATCGTTCACCGTCCTCGACGTCCCGTCGGTGGTCGGCGACGCCACCTACACCGTCTCGTTCACCGGTGACATCACCCACCGCCCGGCCGAGGACACCACGATCGCCGTCACGGTCGCCAAGGCCCCGACCACCATCGCCCTCACCGCCCCGGCGGAGGCGAAGAAGAGCGCCGGGCTGACCATCACCGGCACCCTCACCGGTCAGGGGCGGCCGCTCCCCGCCGGGATCACGCTCTCCGTGGTGCGCACCGACAGGAAGGGCACCGGCGAGCTGACCTCGGCCGCCGTCGCCGCCGACGGCACGTTCACCATCAACGACCTGCCCCGGTCCACCGGTGAGGTGACGTACGAGGTCGGCTACGCCGGTGACGCCCTGCACAGCGGGTCGACGGCGTCGGCGACGGTGCGGGTGCGCGTCTGACGAGCGCCGTGCCGCACTCCTGAAACCGCGGCCCGCGGGCCGGAACGGGCGCGCTACCCGTTCCGGCCCCGGTCCTCCAGATACCGCGTATGGGTCTGCTGCCGCCGCGCCTCCGCCTCCCGCAGCGCCGTCGCCAGCTCCTCGACCTCCCGGTGCAGCAGCGTCAGCTGCCGTTCCAGATGGCGCTCGGGCGGCTCCGTGCCCGGAACCATCCGCGTCCACGGGCGGATCCGTACGAACGCGTCGACCGACTCCAGGATGTCCCGGCGCACGGCGCGGGCCAGGACATGAACGCCCTCCGGGTCGGCGGCCAGCGCCTCGGCCACCGGCCCGGGGGCGAGCAGCCCGTCGAGCAGCCCGGTCAGTTCGGTGAGCCGGCCGGACGCGGCGGGCGGCAGCTCGACCTCGTCCAGATATCCGCACAGGGCCCGGTAGTCGGTCCGTACCGCTTCCAGCTGGGTCGACGGGTCGGGGAAGACCGGGACCGGTGGCCGCTCGGGAGGGGCGATCAGCGCCCCCGCGCCGTACAGCCCGACGACCACCACCGGCCAGTACGCCCCGGCGAGCCCGGTGAAGGTGAGGGCGAGGCCGGCGATCCCGCAGGCGCTCCCGGCGAGGTTCTTCCGCGATTCGAGATACGCCAGGACCTTGTTCGCGGGCCTGCTTCCCGGTCCGCCCGGCGCGCTACTGGTATCCACGGATCTCCTCGAAGGCGTCGTCCAGGGAGCCGGGCCCCTGCTCCTTCGTCGCGTCGAAGAGCCGGCCGCCGGTCAGTGCGGCGATCCGGTCCAGCTCCTGCCGGTCCGAGTCGCCGAAGACGACCGGGAAGACCGGAGTGACCCGCCGCGCGGCCGACAGCGCACGGTAGTAGGAGGCGAACCCGCCCGCCGTGTCGCCCGTCGTGTTCTGGCCGTCCGTCATCAGCACGATCGAGGTGAACGCGGACTCGGTGCCGTCGCCGATCTGCTCGTAGGCCGACTTCAGACTCGAATAGATCGCCGTCTCGCCACCGGCCGTCAGCGCGGAGGTGTCCGCCCTGATCGCCGCCAGGCCGCGCTGCGGATCGGCGGGGTCGACCGTGTGCCTACGGACCTGCTTCACCGACGAGCCGAACGGCAGCAGCGTGACCTCCTCCCGTTCCCGGAAGTCCCCGGTCAGCCCGGTCAGCGCCGCCTTCAGCGCCGTCAGCCGCTCCCCGTGCATCGAGCCGGAGGTGTCCAGCACATAGACGGTGCGCGAGGGCCGCCGGAGCTTGTTCTCGTAGCTGTGCAGCAGCCCGTCGGCGACGGACCGCGAGCCGGGGAACGGCAGCTCGCGCCGCGCGTCGGCGGCGAGCGGCGCCGCGGGCCGTACCGAGGGCACGACCGGGCGGCGGAAGGTGTCCCGGGTCAGCTTCCGCTGGACGTCCGGGGTCCGCAGATACGCCGTCAGCGCCCGGACCGAGTCCTTCGCATCCGGAGCGGCGGCGGCGAGCGCGCTGAGCGGGTAGTCGGCCGTCACCACCCCGTCGCGGGGGCGGATCACGGTCAGCCCGGTGTGGCTGTCGCGGTTCAGCGAGAGCAGTACCGACTCGTAGTTGATCAGCGCGTCGACGGTGCCGCGCCGGGCGTACGCGGTGGCCAGCCAGCCCGAGGAGCCGGAGGTCAGCCGCTGCCCCGCGAAGAACTCCTTCAGCTTTCCGCTCGCGCCGCGGACATCGGCGTCGGTCAGCGCGGACTGCGCGCCCGAGAGCCCGGAGGTGACCGAGACCAGCGCGGAGAAACCGGAGTTGGAACGCTCCGGGTCGGTCATTCCGTACGTCAGCCGGCCCTCGGCGACCGCCCGGTGCACCTGCGACCAGGTCACGTCCGAAGGCGTCCAGCCCAGTCGCCTCACGGCCGCCGGGCGGACCCCGAGGGCGACCGGCGACGCCATCAGCGGGGTCTCCGACGTGATGCGCCTCGCCGCGTCCGGGTGCAGCCGCAGATAGTCGTTCGACGACAACCACACCGCGTCGTACGCCCCGTCCGCCTTCCCGGAGCCCAGCAGTTGGACGGCGTCCAGCGTGCCGGTCCAGGTGGGCCGCACGGTGATCCCGGTGGCCTTCCGGGCCTGTTCCAACAGCGGCTTCATATCGGCGAGTTCACTGGAGGCCAGCACCCGCAGCGTGCCGGCCCGCGGTTTGCCGTCGTCCGTCCCCGGTTCGCCGGACGCCCCGTCGTCCGACCCGGAACAGGCGGCGAGCGGGGCGAGCACGGCGACGGCCAGCAGCGCGACGAGCGAACGGGTGACCCGGCGCCGCAGCCGTCTCAGCCGCCGCCGGGGGCGGCCCGTCATCCCAGCCCCCCGCCGTCGAGCGAACCGGCCGACCGGCTGCGCTCCAAGTGGGCACTGGCTTGCTGGAGTTCGGCGGTCAGCGACTCCACGGTCGCCGCCATCGACTCGGTGGCCTGCGCCTTGTACGTGTCGATGGTGTCGAGCGTCCGGTAGATCTGCTGGAACGCGGTACGCAGCGTCTCGACGCCCACCGCCGGATCGGCCGCGATGCGCTGGATCTCGCCGCTCTGGCCGACGAGCATCTCCGCGTTGCCGCGGATCAGATCCTCGGTCGTGGAGCGCAGCACCTGCACCTGTTCGGTCACCTTGCGCTGGTTCTCCAGCGCCGAGGCGAGCATCACGGCGATCCGCAGGGCGGAGACGGTGGTGGTAGCGGCCCGGTCGACGCCCCTGATCAGCTCGTCGTTGTTGCGCCGTACGACATCCATCGCGAGGTAACCCTGGGCGCAGACCGCGAGCTGGGTCAGCAGGTCCTGGTGCTTCTGCCGTACGGGGAAGAGCACATCGGCCCGCAGCGCGTCCGCCTGCGCCGGGTCGGTGGCCCCGGCCTGTGCGATGCGCTGCTCGACGGCGCCGTCCAGTGCCTCGGTGAGCACCACGTACTCCTGGAGCTTGCCCATGGTCTCCCAGAGCCGGGTGCGCTCGGTGTGCAGGGCGGCGTTGTCGCGGCGCAGTTCGTCCTGCCCGCCGCGCAGCGAGCCCACGATCCGGTTCAGGGTGGCCTGGGAGGAGGCGTACTTGGCGACGTGGTCGCGGAGCTTGTTGCCGCCGGGCAGCCTGGCCAGCAGCCGGCGGGCGCCGCGGCCCGGGGTGTCGCGCGGGTCGAGGTCCTCGACGGTGCGGCGCAGCTCGACCAGGGACGAGCCGACCCTGGTCTGCGCGTCGACGCCCCCGGACCCGGCCAGCGAGCGGACGGTGCGGTCCAGCATCCGGTTGGACTGCTGGGCGGCACTGCGGATGTCGCCCTGCCCGAGCGCGGCGATCTCGCCGATCCGGGTGGCGAATTCGGGCGACCGGGCGTCGAGCCCGGCGAGGCCGCCGACGTACTCGGTGGCGCGGCGGGTCATCTCCGTACGCACCGACTCGTCGACCGGTACGAGACCGGCGGCCTGCTCGGCACGGACCGGGGCCACCGGATCCGGCGGGGTGAGGACGAGCGGCGGGGCGGAGTCGCCCGGCGGGGTGAGGGTGAGCGGCTGCGGATCTTCGGTCATTGGTGTGGTCTCCCGGGAGGCGTGTGTCATCAGCCGCGGGTCCGCCGGGCCATCGCGCGCAGCACCGTCGCGGTGGGCACGGGCGCCTGGCGGACACCGGTCAGCTGCTGGTCGATGTAGTCGGTGTGGTCCGCGGTGGCGGCGGTGAACTCGGCCGCGGCGCCCTGGGGTCGGAACCCGTGCCGTACGGCGAGGTTCCGCAACTTCGGGTCCGTGGAGAGGAGTTCGCCCAGCCGCCGCCCGCTGTCGGTCAGCGGTACGAGGGTGTGGTCGCTGGAGACGGTGGTGTCGGGGTAGAGGAGGACCAGGTCTCCGGCCTCCTGCCGCTGCATCAGCAGCGAGGCGACCTGCGACTCGTACACCAGGACCAGCGGATTGCCGACCCCGCTGATGAAGTCCCGGAACGGGGCGTCGCTGCTGGTCTGCTGCGCGCCCTGTACCTGGATCAGTTTCTTCAGCAGCGGTGCGGTGCGGTCGATCGCGGCCTCGTCCGCGGCGACCCGGCCGCCGTCGGCGACGTACGAGGCGGCGGCGAGGTAGAGGGCGCCGGAGTTGGACGAGGCGGGGTCGGTGCTGGTGATGAACACCGTCCCGGTCAACTCGGCGTGATTTCCCGCCCCCTTGAGCTGCTGCCAGGTCCGGTCCGTCCGGGCGGCCCGGAGGTAGGGGCCCATGAGCAGTTTGCCGCTGGACTTTCCGCTCAGCGTCGCGAGCCCGTTGTCCGCCAGGACCTGGGCGGCGGCGCGGTGCGCGACGACGACCAGCGGCGAGTAGAAGGGCCTGAGCGGCCCACCCTTGACGGCGGACCGGCGCTGCAGCTCGTCGGCCGGGGCCTTCGAGCCTGGGAAGGCGAAGTCATAGCCCTTGAGGGGAAGTTGGTCCATGGCCCAGGACCCGGACGTCTCCGCCTTGACGGTGAGTCCCTTGGCGGCCAGGGCCTTCACCACTTCGGGGTCGGCGAAGAACTCGGCCTTCTCCGAACCGATCACTCCACGCACGGTCTTCGTTGCCGTGCTCTTGTCCTTGCTGTCGCGGCCTGCTGCGACGGCCACTGCCACTCCGCCGATCAGCAGCACCGCCAGGACGATTCCCACGATGCGTCTCACACGCGAAGCCTGCTCGCGGAAACCCACATTCCAGGCGGAGTTGGGTGGACGGAAGGTTAAGCGGTGATCCCAGTACGCAACGGGGACGGAACGGGGGCGGGAACGGCCGCCCGTGCGCTGCGGGGAGTGGGTGGCACCCGGTCCACGCGCTTCGACGGCACGTGGACCGGGGCCGTCAGTGGGCGCCGACCAGCCGCGCCGGAGCGGCGGCGGGGGCGGCGAAGTCCTCGGCGATGGC
>NZ_JBEXPH010000057.1:0-44665 GCF_040611955.1 Streptomyces sp. NPDC006510
GAGGGACGGGGCGGGCGGGAGCTGGCCCTTCAGGGGGCCCCATTCGTTCGGGTCGGGGACGCCGGGCGGCAGCATCGTGCGCCGCTTCGGGCCGCCGTGCTCCGACTCGCCCGGCTCCTTCGCGCCGGGCCATGCCTTCGCGACCCGCGCCGCCAGCACGAAGTCCTTGCGCAGCGGGTGGCCCTCGAAGCCCTCGGGCAGCAGCAGCGGCACCAGGTGCGGGTGGCCGTCGAAGCCGATGCCGAACATCTCGTGCGTCTCGCGCTCGTGCCAGGCTGCGCCCGCGTAGACCTCGATGGCGGTGGGAAGGACCGCCGCCTCGTGCGGAACGGTCGTACGGATCAGGAGCCGACGGACCCTGCCCTCGGCCAGGGCCGCGACATGGGCGCAGACCCGGAAACCGGTGCCCGGTTCGTCGACCGCGCTCAGCCAGTCGAAATACGTGCAGCCCAGCCGGTCGCGAGCCGTTTCGAGGGCTGCGATCCAGGAGGCGGCCGGGACGTCGACGGTCAGCAGGTCGTACGCGTACTCCGCCGTCGCGTCCTCGCCGAAGAGCTCGGCGGCGGCGTCCGGCAGGCGGTCGTAGGCGTCGGCAGGGTTGGTGGTCATGCGCGGTCCTTCCCCGGAACCGGCGGGGCGGCGACCAGACCGCTGCGCAGTGCGGTGGTGGAGGGGCGGCTGCCGCCGCCCGCCGCGTACCGCTCGCCCAGCGACTCCCGGGCGATCTTCTCCTGGAGCTTGAGGATGCCCTGGAGGAGCGCCTCCGGCCGGGGCGGGCAGCCGGGTACGTAGACGTCGACCGGGATGATCTGGTCGACGCCCTTGGTCACGGAGTACGAGTCCCAGTACGGGCCGCCGCAGTTGGAACAGGCGCCGAAGGAGATGACGTACTTGGGCTCGGGCATCTGCTCGTACAGCCGCTTCACCGCCGGGGCCATCTTGTCGGTCACCGTGCCGGACACGATCATGAGGTCGGCCTGGCGGGGGCCGGGCGCGAACGGGATCACGCCGAGCCGGATGAAATCGTGCCGGGCCATGGACGCGGCGATGAATTCGATGGCGCAGCAGGCGAGCCCGAAGTTGAAGACCCAGAGGCTGTAGCGGCGGCCCCAGTTCAGGACCACCTTCATCGGCTCGGGCGCCAGGCGCGACAGAACGCCGAGCCGCTTGGGCTCCGGCAGGAAGGTCGGCACGGGCTGCGGTTCGGATCCTTCGTCGGCCTGCGGGCTGGTCACGTCCATTCGAGGACGCCCTTCTTCCATGCGTAGAGCAGTCCTACGGCCAGGAAACCGAGGAAGATGAACATTTCGACCAGCGTCGTCGCTCCGTATCCGGGTGCGGCGAATACCGTCGCCCACGGAAACAGGAAGATCGAGTCGACGGCGAAGATCACGTACAGGAAGGCATAGACGTAATAACGGACCTGGGTATGTGCCCATCCTTCACCCACCGGGTCCACACCGCACTCGTACGTCAGGAGCTTTTCCGGCGTCGGAACCACGGGGCGCAGCAGTCGGCCGGCCCCGAAGGCGACGGCGACGAACAACACGCCGATCACGGCGAGCAGTCCGACCACTGAATAGCCGTGGAAGTAGTCCGACGCGAGAACGGTCGATTCCGCCACGTCCGCCCCTCGCTCCCTCGAATCCGTTCGGTGATCTGTACGCACGGGAGTCTAGGCCCTGTTAAAGAGAGGGTAAGCAGCCGCATCGGACAAGGGGTGGGGTTATCCCCACTTCACCCCACCCACGAGCCCCATGGCGTGCGCCGGTCCGGCCCGGCAGGCTGGGGCGTATGACCATGAGCCCCCTGGTGCCGGACGACGACCGGCCGCCGCCCGCCCGCATGATCCCCGATCGGTGGACCTGGAAGGAGATCGGCCATCTCCTGGCCGATCTCCCCATGACCATCGTCGGTTTTGTTTACACGGTGTTCATGCTCGGCGTCGGCGTGGGGCTTGCGGTCACGGTGATCGGTCTGCCTCTGCTCGCCGTCGGGCTGCACGGGGCTCGGCTGATCGGCAAGGCCGAGCGGGGCCGGGCACGGGCGATGCTCGGGGTACGGATCGACGAGCCGAGCCCGGTGGATCTGTCCCGTCGGGACAAGGGGTTCTTCCCCTGGCTGTGGTCGAGCCTCAAGGATCCGGTGGGCTGGCGGGCCGTGCTGTACTCCTTCATCCGGCTGCCCTGGGGCGTGCTCACCTTCGCGGTGACGCTCGTGAGCTTCCTCGTGCTGTGGCCGCTGCTCCCCCACATCACGCGGATCCTCAGCAACGGGGACCGGGCGATGGTGCGCGGGCTGCTCTCGCCCTCCGACGAGCTGGAGCGCCGGATCGCCGAACTGGAGGCGGACCGCGGGGTGGTCGTCGACACCGCCGCCGCCGACCTGCGCCGCATCGAGCGCGACCTCCACGACGGCGCCCAGGCCCGCCTCGTCGCCCTCGCCATGGGCCTCGGGCTGGCGAAGGAGAAGCTGACCGACGACCCCGAGGCCGCGGCCCGCATGGTCGACGAGGCCCACGGCGAGGTCAAGGTCGCCCTCCAGGAACTCCGCGACCTCGCCCGCGGCATCCACCCCGCCGTCCTCACCGACCGCGGACTCGACGCCGCACTCTCCGCCATCGCCTCCCGCTGCACCGTCCCCGTCACAGTGGGCGTGGATCTGCCGGGGCGCCCCGCGGAGGCGATCGAGGGGATCGCGTACTTCACGGTCTCCGAGCTGCTGCAGAACGTGAGCAAGCACAGCGCGGCGCGTTCGGCCTCCGTCGAGGTGTGGCGCTCCGGGGACCGGCTGCTGCTCCAGGTCACCGACGACGGCCGGGGTGGGGCCCGAATGGACGGCGGTACGGGAATGGCGGGGCTGGCCGAGCGGCTGGGCGCCGTCGACGGGCTGTTCGTCCTCGACTCACCGGTCGGCGGCCCCACGACGGTCACGGCGGAACTGCCCTGGCGGGACCGCGAGGAGCAGAAGAGGCGGGACCGCGAGCGGAAGAAGGGTGCGGAGCCGAGGGGCACAGGGGTGGTCAAGCGCCTCTAGGGTCTTGCGTTCGGGCCGGGCCGGGCCGGACGGACCGGACGGGCCGGGCCGGGCCGGACGGACCGGACGGGCCGGGCCGGGCCGGACGGGCCGGGCCGGACGGGCCGGGCCGGGCCGGACGGGCCGGGCCGGGCCGGACGGGCCGGGCCGGGCCGGACCGACCAGACCGACCAGACCGGGCCCGCGGGGCTTGCGGCGCCCGTCGATGGTGGGGAAAACCCCCGGTCGAAGAGGGATACCCCCCTCATGGTGTGCCGGGCCGCGAAACAGCACCCTTGTCGTATCGGCCGGAACCAGCGGTCAGTACCCGGCGCCCGGCGCCCAGTACCCGCCGAAACCGTAACCACCGACAACCACCGACCGCATCGCAGGCGCAACGCAGACGCATCGCAGACGCTGAGAAGAAGCAGACGCTGAGAAGAAACGGACAGCACCCATGGCCACGGCATACGGACCGGACACTCGGGACCACCAGCGGTCCGGAGCCGTTTTCGGGGAGCATCCCCCGGTGAAGCACTTCTTCCCCGCCGCGCTGCGCGCGCCCGTCGAGGGCAGGACCTGGCGCGAGTTCAGCTATCTGCTGCTGAGCCTGCCGATCAGCATGGTCCTGTTCAGCCTCTCGATCACCGTGACGACGCTGGGTGTCGGCATGCTGATCACCTTCCTCGGGGTCCCTATCCTGGCCGGCGCGCTGGCCATGTGCCGCGGCTTCGGCGCGATGGAACGGGCGCGGGCGCGCGGTCTGCTGAGGCTGGACGTGGCGGCCCCGGCGCCGGCGCGGGGCAGGACCGGCGGCCTGATGTCCTGGGTGGGCGCGATCCTCAAGAGCGGGGCGTCCTGGCGCCATCTGCTCTACACGCTGCTGCACCTCCCGTGGGCGATCTTCGCCTTCACCGTCGCGGTGACGTTCTGGGCGTGCGGGTGGGCAGCGTTCACCTACCCGCTGTGGCACTGGGTCTTCCCGACGTACCTGGGCAGCGCCGGCATTCAGCTGTACGGCGACCGGGCCCACACGGTCCACCTCGACTCCTCCGTCGAGCTGGCCCTGACCAGCGCGTTCGGCCTGGCGCTCGTCCTCGTCACGCCGTGGATCATCCGCGGTCTGGTGAGCGTGGACCGGGTGATGGTGGCCGGGCTGCTCGGGCCGTCCCGGCTGGCGACCCGCGTCTCGGAGCTGGAGACGGACCGCGGGGTGGTCGTCGACACCGCCGCCGCCGACCTCCGCCGCATCGAGCGCGACCTCCACGACGGCGCCCAGGCCCGCCTCGTCGCCCTCGCCATGGATCTGGGCCTGGCGAAGGAGAAGCTGACCGACGACCCCGAGGCCGCGGCCCGCATGGTCGACGAGGCCCACGGCGAGGTCAAGGTCGCCCTCCAGGAACTCCGCGACCTCGCCCGCGGCATCCACCCCGCCGTCCTCACCGACCGCGGACTCGACGCCGCACTCTCCGCCATCGCCTCCCGCTGCACCGTCCCCGTCACGGTCGAAGTGGATCTGGCCTCCCGGCCGGCCCAGGCGATCGAGGGGATCGCGTACTTCACGGTCTCCGAGCTGTTGCAGAACGTGAGCAAGCACGCCCGGGCGACCCGCGCGTCGGTCGATGTGTGGCGGGCGGCGGACCGGCTGATGCTCCAGGTCACCGACGACGGGCGCGGCGGCGCCGATGTGTCGGCGGGCAGTGGGCTCGCCGGGCTGACCGAGCGGCTGGACGCGGTGGACGGCGTCCTGGTCGTGGAATCCCCGCAGGGCGGCCCGACGCGGATCACGGCCGAGCTGCCGTGGCGTGGCTGAGCCGCCGTGCCGAGCCGCGTTTCCGTGGCGTGGCGGGGCGCGGATGAAGTCCACCCGGCGGCCGAGGACACCGCACCGCCGATACTGGGATGCTGGAGACCGTACGTGTGGGACCAGCGAACAGTGGGGGCAACGGCTTCATGGTGGAGGACAGGGTGCGAGTAGTCATCGCCGAGGATTCGGTACTGCTCCGGGAAGGACTCACCCGGCTGCTGACCGATCTCGGGCATGACGTCGTCGCCGGGGTGGGGGACGCCGAGGCACTGATCAAGACGGTGGGCGATCTGGCGGGGCAGGACGCGCTGCCCGATGTGGTGGTCGCCGATGTGCGGATGCCTCCGACCCACACCGACGAGGGTGTGCGGGCGGCCGTGCGGCTGCGGAAGGACTACCCCGGGATCGGGGTCCTGGTCCTTTCGCAGTACGTCGAGGAGCAGTACGCGACCGAGTTGCTGGCCGGATCCAGCCGCGGCGTGGGATACCTGCTGAAGGACCGGGTCGCCGAGGTCCGGGAGTTCGTGGACGCGGTGGTCCGGGTGGCGCAGGGCGGTACGGCGCTGGACCCCGAGGTCGTGGCGCAGCTGCTGGGCCGGAGCCGCAAGCAGGACGTCCTGGCCGGGCTGACGCCGCGCGAGCGCGAGGTGCTCGGCCTGATGGCGGAGGGGCGGACGAACTCCGCGGTGGCCAGGCAGCTGGTGGTGAGCGACGGCGCCGTGGAGAAGCACGTCAGCAATATCTTCCTGAAACTGGGCCTGTCCCCCAGTGACGGGGATCACCGCCGGGTACTGGCCGTACTGACCTACCTGAACTCCTGATGAGCTGACACTCTGTCAGATACTTGGCGGAGGTCACCGCGGCGAGTCGGCCACGACTGCCGCGGTGACCGGGACCGGGGGCGGACACGTCCTAGCACCAAAGAATGAGTGCACAGCGTCTTCATCGAACGGCTGGGGGGCTTGCGAAGCATGACAAACCGGTATCAAATCGCGTCCCAAAATGACGTCCACCATTTGATCGGTCCAGGGAAGGCGACCCTTACCGACGTAGGGTGGGCATGGGGACCGTCGGCGGGCCGGCGGGCCCGGAGCCGCCGCCCCGAGGGAGGTCCAGTTCAGTGACCAGCCAGGTCAGTAGCCCAGCCGAACAGGCCGATGAGGCCAGCGAGGCACTCGTCGGGGGGCAGCGTGCCTCCCGTTCCGATCGTGCGGGCGGAGGCGAGAAGGAGATCCGCCGCCTCGACCGGGTGATCATCCGTTTCGCCGGTGACTCCGGAGACGGAATGCAGCTCACCGGTGACCGCTTCACTTCGGAGACCGCGTCGTTCGGGAACGATCTTTCGACGCTGCCGAATTTCCCCGCCGAGATCCGCGCCCCCGCAGGCACCCTGCCGGGGGTTTCTTCGTTCCAGTTGCATTTCGCGGACCACGACATCCTCACGCCGGGCGATGCGCCGAACGTGCTGGTCGCGATGAATCCGGCCGCGTTGAAGGCGAACATCGGCGATGTGCCGCGCGGTGCGGAAATCATCGTGAACACCGATGAGTTCACCAAGCGGCCGATGGCGAAGGTCGGCTACGCGACCAGTCCGCTGGAGGACGGGTCGCTGGAGGCCTACAACGTCCATCCGGTGCCGCTGACGACGCTCACGATCGAGGCGCTGAAGGAGTTCGGTCTCTCCCGCAAGGAGGCCGAGCGCTCGAAGAACATGTTCGCGCTGGGTCTGCTGTCGTGGATGTACCACCGGCCGACCGAGGGGACCGAGGCGTTCCTTCGCGCCAAGTTCGCGAAGAAGCCGCAGATCGCCGAGGCGAACGTGGCCGCGTTCCGGGCCGGGTGGAACTTCGGGGAGACGACGGAGGACTTCGCCGTCAGCTACGAGGTGGCACCGGCCTCGCAGGCCTTCCCCGCGGGTACGTACCGCAACATCTCCGGGAACCTGGCGCTGTCCTACGGGCTGATCGCCGCGAGCCGGCAGGCGGACCTGCCGCTCTACCTGGGCTCGTACCCGATCACTCCGGCCTCCGACATCCTGCACGAGCTGAGCCGGCACAAGAACTTCGGGGTACGCACCTTCCAGGCCGAGGACGAGATCGCGGGGATCGGGGCGGCGCTGGGCGCGGCGTTCGGCGGATCGCTCGCGGTGACGACGACGTCGGGGCCCGGGGTCGCGCTGAAGTCCGAGACGATCGGGCTCGCCGTCTCCCTGGAGCTGCCGCTGGTCGTGATCGACATCCAGCGCGGCGGCCCGTCCACGGGTCTGCCGACCAAGACCGAGCAGGCCGACCTGCTCCAGGCGATGTACGGGCGCAACGGCGAGGCCCCGGTCCCGATCGTGGCCCCCAGGACCCCGGCGGACTGCTTCGATGCCGCGCTCGACGCCGCGCGGATCGCCCTGACGTACCGCACCCCCGTCTTCCTGCTCTCCGACGGGTATCTCGCCAACGGCTCCGAGCCGTGGAAGATCCCCGAGATCGACGAGCTGCCCGATCTGCGGGTCCGGTTCGCGAC
Organism: Streptomyces sp. NPDC006510; assembly: GCF_040611955.1. Classification (NCBI taxonomy): domain Bacteria; kingdom Bacillati; phylum Actinomycetota; class Actinomycetes; order Kitasatosporales; family Streptomycetaceae; genus Streptomyces; species Streptomyces sp. NPDC006510. Next base: position 7,337 of record NZ_JBEXPH010000057.1, read on the forward strand.
CGGCCCCAACCATGAACTGGCCGACGGCACCGAGGTGTTCTGGCCCTACAAGCGCGACCCGCACACCCTGGCCCGGCCGTGGGCGCTGCCCGGCACACCCGGTCTCGAACACCGCATCGGCGGCATCGAGAAGCAGGACGGCAGCGGCAACATCTCCTACGACCCCGCCAACCACGACCTCATGGTCCGCACCCGCCAGGCGAAGATCGACGGCATCGAGGTCCCCGACCTCCAGGTCGACGACCCCGACCGGGCACGCACCCTCGTCCTGGGCTGGGGCTCCACCTACGGCCCCATCACCGCCGCCGTCCGCCGGCTCCGTACCGCCGGACAGCCCATCGCCCAGGCCCATCTGCGCAACCTCAACCCGTTCCCGCAGAACCTCGGCGAAGTCCTGAAGCGCTACGACAAGGTCATCGTCCCCGAGATGAACCTCGGCCAGCTCGCCGCCCTCGTCCGGGCCAGATACCTCGTCGACGCACACAGCTACAACCAGGTCAACGGCATGCCGTTCAAGGCCGAACAGCTCGCAACGGCACTCAAGGAGGCCATCGATGCCTGACGCCAACCAGCTCCTGCACCTGGTGCCCAAGGCCGAGGCCGAGCAGTCCATGAAGGACTTCAAGTCCGACCAGGAAGTCCGCTGGTGCCCCGGCTGCGGCGACTACGCCGTCCTCGCCGCCGTCCAGGGCTTCATGCCCGAACTCGGCCTGGCGAAGGAGAACATCGTCTTCGTCTCCGGCATCGGCTGCTCCTCCCGCTTCCCGTACTACATGAACACCTACGGGATGCACTCCATCCACGGCCGGGCCCCGGCCATCGCCACCGGACTCGCCTCCTCCCGCCGCGACCTGTCCGTCTGGGTCGTCACCGGCGACGGCGATGCCCTGTCCATCGGCGGCAACCACCTCATCCACGCCCTGCGCCGCAATGTGAACCTCAAGATCCTCCTGTTCAACAACCGGATCTACGGCCTCACCAAGGGCCAGTACTCCCCCACGTCCGAAATCGGCAAGATCACCAAGTCCACGCCGATGGGTTCGCTCGACGCCCCCTTCAACCCGGTGTCCCTGGCCATCGGCGCGGAGGCCTCCTTCGTCGCCCGCACCATCGACTCCGACCGCAAGCACCTCACGAGCGTGCTGCGGGCCGCGGCCGACCACCCCGGCACGGCGCTGGTGGAGATCTACCAGAACTGCAACATCTTCAACGACGGCGCGTTCGAGGCCCTCAAGGACAAGGACCGGGCCCAGGACGCGGTCATCCGCCTCGAACACGGACAGCCCATCCTCTTCGGCGCGGACAACAGCAAGGGCGTCGTCCGTGACCCGGCCACCGGCGACCTCCAGGTGGTGACCGTCACCGAGGAGAACCGGTCCCAGGTCCTCGTCCACGACACCCACAACCCGTCCCCGACCACGGCCTTCGCGCTCTCCCGCCTCGCCGACCCCGACACCCTCCACCAGACCCCCATCGGCGTGCTGCGCGACATCGACCGCCCCGTCTACGACACCCTCATGGCCGAACAGCTCGACACCGCCGTCGAGCAGAACGGCAAGGGCGACCTCGCCGCGCTGCTCGCGGGCAACGACAACTGGACGGTCGTCGGCTAAGGCCTGTCCGGCGGGTCATGGTCGGACAGGCCATGGGGATCTCGTTCGGAGCATGCCGTCTGGATCATGCCGTCGCCGGGCGGGCTGAATTTCGGCCCGCCCGGCGATTGCGCACCGGGGGTGCGGCCGGCCACCGCGCACGATGTGGCCATGACCCTGGACCGTCCCACGTACCGCATCAAGCGGCGTCTGCTCGGCAAGCCGCTCACCACCGAGCGCATCAGCGAGGAGAAGCTGAACAACCGGACGGCGCTCGGGGTGCTCGCCTCCGACTGCATCAGTTCGTCCGCGTACGGCTCCGAGGAGATGCTCCGGGTTCTCGTACCCGTCGTCGGGGCCGCCGCCTTCACGCTGCTGATGCCGGTGACCGGCGCGATCCTGCTGGTGCTGCTGCTTCTGACGCTCTGTTACAGCGATGTCGTCATGATCTACACCCGGGCGGGCGGCTCCTACGTCGTCGCGCGGGAGAACTTCGGGCCGAATATCGCGCAGATCGCCGCCGTGGCCCTGCTCGTCGACTACATCGTCACCGTCGCCGTCCAGGTCTCCGCGGGCACCAACGCGCTGATCTCGCTCGCCCATCTGGTCGGGAACGGCTTCACCGGCCTCGACCACCTCCAGCTCCCGGTCTCCGTCGGCGTCATCGTGCTGCTCGCGTACGGCAATCTGCGCGGGATCCGCGAGGCGGGCCGGACCTTCGCGCTGCCCGCCTATCTCTTCATTGCCGCCGTCGGTCTCGTCCTCCTCGCCGCCACGGTGCGCGGGCTCACGGGCGAGCTGCCGCACGCCGATCTGCACGCCGCCGGGGTCGTACCGCTCGGCACCCCGGGCGACGGCTGGCTCTACGGCGCCTCGCTCTTCATCGTGCTGCGCTCGTTCGCCAACGGCGGCTCGTCCCTCACCGGGCTCGAAGCGATCTCCAACGGCATCTCCGCGTTCCGCGAACCGCAGGGCCGCAACGCCCGCCGCACCCTGATCACGATGAGCTGTGTGCTCGGCGTCCTGGTCCTCGGCGTCTCCACGCTGGCGCACTTCACCCATGCCGTCCCCTACACCGACGGCACCCCGACGGTCATCGCGCAGGAGGCCCATCTCGCCTTCGGCGGCGGGCCGCTCGGAACCGCCGGGCTGGTCTTCGTACAGCTGGCGACCGCACTGGTCCTCTACACCGGCGCCAACACACCGTTCACCGGCTTCCCGTTCCTCGCCAGTTTCGTCGCCAAGGACCGGTTCCTGCCGCGGCAGCTGACCCGGCGCGGGCACCGGCTCGCGTTCTCCAACGGCATCATCGCGCTGACCGTCGTCTCGCTGGCGCTGCTGCTGGCCACCGGGGCCAGCGTGGACAAGCTGGTGGCGCTGTACGCGATCGGCGTGTTCACCGCCTTCACCATGGCCGGGGCCGGTCTCACCGCGTACCACCTGCGGCGCCGCGAGCCGTACCGCCGGCTCAAGATCACGGTCAACGGACTCGCCGCGGTCATCTCGGCCGCCGTCGTGCTGATCTTCGCGGTCACCAAGTTCACCGAGGGAGCCTGGCTGGTCGTGGTGGTCTTCCCGCTCGGCGTATGGGGGCTGACCAGGATCAACCGCGAGTACCGGCGCGAGGCCGCGGTGCTGCGGAGCCTCCAGCCGCCGGGCGCCGACCGGCCCCGGGACCTGCGCCATCTGGTCTTCGTCCTCGTCGAGACGCTGGACCTGGCGACGATCAAGGCCCTGCGGTACGCGCACGAACTGCGCCCGGACGAGATCCGGGCCGTGCACTTCGCGATCGACGAGGCGCACGCCAGACGACTGGCCGCCCGCTGGGAGGCGACGGCCGCCACGTCCGTCTCCCTGGAGCTGGTGGAGTGCCCGGACCGGCGGCTGCGCCACGCGATGAGGGAGCTCGCCACCCGCACCACGGAGGACGGCCGGACCTCGCTGACGGTGCTGGTGCCGCGGCGGATGTACACCAATGTGCTGGGGAAGCTGCTGCACCGGGGTACGGGCGAGCAGATGGCGAAGGCGCTGGGGCAGCTGCCGCACGTGGCGGTGACGATCCTGCCGTTCGACGTGTCGCGCGCGCTGCGCGCGCTGGAGGAGGGACGCGCGCCTCAGCCGGACTGAGTGCGCGGGGCATGCGGGGTGCGCGGGGCCTGCGGGATGTGCGGGGCGCGCGCCTTCTGTTCGTCGTACGCCTCGCGTGCCGCCTGCACCGCGCCCAAGCGGTGTTCGGTCCAGCGGCCCAGTGCACACACCTGCTCGGCGGCCTCCCGGCCCAGGTCGGTGAGCGAGTAGTCGACCCGCGGCGGGATCACCGGCTTCGCGTCCCGGTGCACGAAGCCGTCGCGCTCCAGGGTCTGGAGGGTCTGGGCCAGCATCTTCTCGCTGACGCCGCCCACCTCGCGGCGCAGTTCGCTGAAGCGGTACGAGCGCTCCAGCAGCGCGGCCAGGACCAGGACGCCCCAGCGGCTGGTGACGTGTTCGAGCACCAGCCGGGAGGGACACATCTGCCCGTTCACATCGGGCCACCAGCCCCGTTCGCTCACGTTCACACCAGTACCTTACTTCAAAGTGGGTACTTTCGATTGGTTAGTGCACCCCTTACAGTGAGTCATGCGAGCCCGAACCAGGACAAGTGCCACCCCAGAGGAGAAACCCCCATGAGCATCGTCGTCACCGGAGCCACCGGAGCACTCGGCCGTCTCGTCATCGAGCAGCTGCTGACCACCGTGCCCGCGAGCCAGGTCGCCGCCGTCGTGCGCAACGAGGAGAAGGCCGCCCCGCTCGCCGCCCGCGGCGTCGAGCTCCGCGTCGCGGACTACGACCGGCCGGAGTCCCTCAAGGACGTCTTCCGGGCCGGCGACCGGGTCCTGCTCATCTCCGGCAGCGAGGTCGGCAGGCGCGTGCCGCAGCACACCGCGGTCATCGACGCGGCCAAGGCGGCGGGCGTCGCCCAGCTCGCGTACACCGGCGTACTGGGCGGCCCCGGCGCCGACTTCCGGCTGGCCGACGAGCACAAGGTCACCGAGCAGCTGATCCTCGACTCCGGGCTGCCCCACACCTTCCTGCGCAACGGCTGGTACACCGAGAACTACACGGCCAACCTCGCCCCGGTCCTGGAGCACGGCGCCGTCGTCGCCAACGCGGGCGACGGGCGGGTCGCCTCCGCCACCCGCGCCGACTACGCCGCGGCGGCCGCCGCCGTACTGACCGGCGAGGGCCACATCGGCGCGGTCTACGAGCTGAGCGGCGATGTCGCCTGGTCGTTCGCCGAGTACGCGGCGGAGATCTCGAAGGCCGCCGGCAAGGAGATCGTGTACCGGAACGTGCCCGCCGCCACGCACCTGGAGATCCTGGTCGGCGCCGGTGTGCCCGAGTTCTTCGCGGAGATCCTCGTCGACGTCGACAAGGCGATCGAGCGCGGGCTCCTCGCCGCCACGAGCGGCGACCTGGCCCGGCTGATCGGCCGCCCGACGACGCCGCTCGCCGAGACGGTGGCCGCCGCGGTGGCCGCGGCGTAACACCGCTCCCCCGCACCTCAGGGGCCCCATGTCATGACCGTATCCCGATACGGGTATGACATGGGGCCCTCCCCGGCGCTACCTTCGTGCAGTTGACGCAGACACGCCTGGAGGGCCCGTGAAGGGGATCAACGAACAGCGGGCGGGACTCCTGTCCGGCATCGGCGCCTACGGCCTGTGGGGGCTCGTCCCGCTCTTCTGGCCGCTGCTGAAGCCCGCCGGCGCGATCGAGATCCTCGCCCACCGCATGGTCTGGTCCCTGGGCTTCGTCGCCGTCGCACTGCTGGTGCTGCGCCGCTGGTCCTGGATCGGCGAGCTGGTCCGGCAGCCGAGGAAGCTCGGTCTGATCTCGGTGGCCGCGGCCACGATCACGGTCAACTGGGGCCTGTACATCTGGTCCGTGAACAACGGCCATGTCGTCGAGGCCTCGCTCGGCTACTTCATCAACCCGCTGGTCACCATAGCCATGGGCGTTCTGCTCCTGGGCGAACGACTGCGCCCCGTGCAGTGGGTGGCGGTCGGCACCGGTTTCGCGGCGGTGCTCGTACTGGCGATCGGCTACGGGCGGCCGCCGTGGATCTCGCTGGTCCTGGCGTTCTCCTTCGCGACGTACGGGCTGATGAAGAAGAAGGTCGACATGGGCGGCCTGGAGTCGCTCACCGCCGAGACCGCCGTGGTGTTCGTGCCCGCGCTCGGCTATCTGCTGTGGCTGGGCGCCCGGGGCGAGTCGACCTTCGCCTCCGACGGCGTCGGCCACGCGGCGCTGCTGGCCTCGGCGGGCCTCGTCACGGCCGTACCGCTCGTCCTGTTCGGCGCGGCGGCGATCCGGGTGCCGCTCTCCACGCTGGGCCTGTTGCAGTACCTGGCGCCGGTCTTCCAGTTCGTGCTCGGCATCCTCTACTTCCACGAGGCGATGCCGCCGGAGCGGTGGGCCGGATTCGCCCTGGTGTGGCTGGCGCTCACCCTGCTGACCTGGGACGCGTTCCGGACGGCACGGCGGACGAGGGCGCAGGTGCGCGAGGCGAGGCAGGTAGCGCAGCAGCAGGCACCGCAGCCGAATCCACCGACCGACGAGCCCGCCTCACGCGCACAACTCTAGTTACTTGGTTGCTTTTTTAACTCAGTTGCGTTTTCCTGGGTGTCCACGGAACCGCGACCGAGGAGCCCGCATGCCCGCACCCGCACCCGCCGTCCCCGTACTGATCGTCGGTTCGGGTCCGACCGGCCTGACCCTCGCCTGCGACCTGGCGCGACGCTCCGTCGACGTACGGATCGTCGAGAAGTCCGTCGAGTTCCCGCGCAGTTCACGGGCCAAGGGCCCCAACCCCCGCTCCCTGGAAGTGCTGGAGGACCTGGGCGTCGTCGACCGGGTCCTGGCCGCGGGATCGGCGCCGCTGCCGATGCGCAAGTACCGCAACGGGCTGCCGGTCGCCGACACCGACCCGTCCGAGTCCTCGCACCCGACGCCGGACGTCCCGTACGACCAGGGCCGGCTGATCGCCCAGTGGCAGCTGGAGGAGATCCTGCGGGACCGCCTCGCGGAGTACGGCGTGCACGTGGAACTCGGCTCCGAGGTGGTCGGCCTTTCGGAGGGCGACGACTCCGTGTCCGTCTCCCTCGCCGACGGCCGGAGCATCGAAGCGCGGTACGTGGTGGGCTGCGACGGCGGCCACAGCCCGGTGCGCAAACTGCTCGGCGTCCCGTTCGAGGGGAAGACGGCCGAGGAGCAGTCGATGGTCTGCGGGGACGTGGAGGCGGACGGCCTCGACCGCGGCATCTGGCACCAGTGGTTCGACGAGGACGGCGCCGTGATGCTGTGCCCGATCCCGGGTACGCGCTCGGGCTGGTGGTTCCAGGCGGGGCCGGAGCGGGACGGTACGGGAGCCCTCGTCCCGCCCTCGCTCGAAAGCTTCCGGCGGCTGTTCGCCAAGCACACCCGGCTGCCGGGCGACCTTCTGTCACGGGCCGCCCTGCTGTCGACGTACCGGGTCAACGAGCGCATGGCCGACCGCTTCCGGGTGGGCCGGGTGCTCCTGGCCGGGGACGCCGCGCATGTGCACTCCGTCGCCGGCGGGCTGGGCATGAACACCGGCATCCAGGACGCGTACAACCTGGGCTGGAAGCTCGCCCGGGTCGTCGAGGGCCGGTCGGACGCCCGCCTGCTGGACACCTACGAGGAGGAGCGGCTGCCCGTGGCCGCCTGGACGCTGGACATCACCGCCGAGCGGCTGCGGGCCACGCTCGACGCGATCAGGCAGCCGGGCGGCGGCCTGGACTCGGCGATCTCCGGGGAGACGACGAACCTGGGCCTCGGCTACCCCTGGAGCTCCCTCTCCGCCACCGGCTCCACCGCCCGACTGCGGGCCGGCGACCGCGCCCCGGACGCCCCCTGCCGCGACGCCGGAACGGGCGCGCCGGCCCGCCTGTTCGAGGCGTTCACCGGGCCGCACTTCACCCTGCTGGGCTTCGGCCCGGACACGGCGGAAGCGCTGCGGGCGACGGAGGCGGCATACGGCGACACGGTACGGGCGTACGGGGTGGACGCGGGAGCCCCGCACGACCTGACCGACGAGGCGGGCCACGCCCGCACGGCGTACGGCGTCGGCCCGGATGCTGGCGTCCTCGTCCTGGTCCGCCCCGACAACCACGTGGCGCTGATCGCCCCGGTCTCGGAGAGCGGGGCGGTCAGGGAGTACCTGGACCGCCTGGGCGGTACGGCCTGACGGGTTCACGCCTCCTTCGGGGCGTGTCGGGCGCGGTGCGTCCGTACCTTGTGGAGGTTTCCGCAGCGCTCCATCGCGCACCAGCGCCGGCGGCCCGGCCGCGAGGTGTCGACGAAGAGCAACTTGCAGCTGTCGGAGCCGCATTCGCGGACGCGGTCGCCGTACGGACCGGTGAAGAGGTCCACCGCGTCACGGGCGACCGTCGACAGCAGGGCCGTTCCGGTGGCGTCCGGTGCCCAGGCGAGAGCCCCGTTGCCGGGGTCGATACGGGGGACGAGCGGTGGCTCGGCCGCCACGGCGTTCACCACGGCGAGATCCGGCCGGGCGAGGGCCCGGCCGTGCGCCCGGTCGGCGGTCAGATTCCACAGCGCGGCACGCAACTCGTGCGCCCGCGCCAGCTCTTCCGCGTTCACCGACAGCGTCAGACCCCCCGGCAGCCGGCTCTCCCCCGCCCAGCGCACCAGGTCTTCAGGGGTGTGCAGCACCTCGTACGCCGTGTACCGCGCGTACCCGCCGGTGGGCAGCAGCTCCAGGCACAGGGCCCCGGGATCGAAGCGGTAAGGGCGGCCTTCCGGCGTGCGAAGGGTCAGCCCAGGCGCGTCCGTTGACGACTCGCTCATGTAACCACTATAAACGGTTTCCATGACTCTGGACTGGAAAGTCGTCATCGACTCGACCGACCCGCACGCCCAGGCGACCTTCTGGGGCGAGGCCCTCGGCTACCTCGTCGAGGACCACAGCGTCCTGATCGAGCGACTGCTCGGCTTCGGCGCGGTGCCCGAGGACATCACGCTCATGGCACACGACCGCCGCGCCTGGCGCGACCTCGCGGGGGCCCGGCACCCCGACGACCCGTACGACAAGGACAGCGGGGCTGGCCTCGGGCGGCGGCTCCTGTTCCAGCGCGTCCCGGAGGCCAAGACGACGAAGAACCGGCTCCACCTGGACGTCCACGCGGGCCCGGGGCGCCGCGAGGCCGAGGTGGAGCGCCTGGTCGGGCTGGGTGCGACGGTGCTCCGCGAGGTGGCGGAACAGGGCGGCACCTGGACGGTGCTCACCGACCCCGAGGGCAACGAGTTCTGCGTGCAGTGACGCCGGCAGGCTTGCGGGCGAGCGGCGCCCCGAACCGCCCCCGGATGCTGGACCGGAGGCGGTTCGGGCGGGGCAGTGCGGGTCAGCCCACGTTGATGGCGTTCAGGATCGCCGATGCGACGTGATCGGCGGCGTTTCGGTGACCCCTGGCGTTGGGGTGCACGGCGGCAACCTGGTCGGGGAAGCGGGTGAAGATGCCCTCCACCCACTTGCCGGCGTCGCAGACACTGTGGTTCTGGGTGCTGTTGTAGAGGTCGACGAAGTCGGCGGCGTCGTGCGTGCCGGCCGACTTCTCGATGGACTTGTTGAGGGGTTCCAGTACGTCTTGGCGCAGCCAGTCCAGGTCACCCTGGGTGATGGAAGCGAACTGTTCCCAGTCGTTGTACCGGCACTTGGACGTGTCCTCGGGGATGACCGTGGGATAGCCGACGGCGAGGATCTTGGCCTTCGGGGCCCGCTCGTGGAGCGTGGTGAGCATCTGGTCGTAGTCGCGGCTCACCTTGGCCAGGCGGCCGGGGATGCTTGCGGCCAGGTCGTCCTTGCACGGTGTGTCCACGCCGCCGCTGCCCGACCCCAACTGCAGGCACTGGAAGAGGATGTCGGCGAACCCGAGGGTGTTGCCGCCCACGCCGACCGTGACCACGTCGGTGTCGGAGTCCACCGCCTCGGACTGGGGCGGCACCGGCGGGAACGGGTAGTCCGGGTCCTCCGAGAGGGGCGGCAGGTGACGCCCGATCGGCGCCTGGGCCCGGAAGGTGACGTCCTCGACCGTGGCGGCGCCGCAGCTGACGTTGGTCAGGTCGATGAGCGAGCCGAGGTCGCGATCGATGACCTGCGGGTAGGACCGGTCGGTGCGCTCGCAGCCGTCGCGGGGGACTTCGAAGGTGTCACCCGCGGCGGGGATGACCCCTGCGGTGTACGAATCACCCAACGCGACCCATTGGTAGGACGCGGCGGCGGCCGCCGGGGCCGCACCGGCGAGTTGCACGGGCACTTGGGCACATGCGGCGAGAGCGACCGCCGAGCCCAGCACTGTCAGTCGAGTACGGATGCTTGCCATGGATCCTCCAGATGTACGGCTTTGATGGCACTGCGACCCGAAACAGGTAGCCACGGCAAGAACTGGATCCAGCACGGAAAGTTACTGCGGAATACCCAGTTCCGGTCCTGGCGCGGGGCGCACGGACAACGTGTACGTGCAGTCCGCGTCCGGGACGACGACGAGGAGCGGGGCGCCGCTCCTGATGTGTGCGTGGGCGGCGCGTTGGCTCTCGCGGTCCTCGTACCAGGCGCGGAGTTCCGCGAGGTGGCCGAGGCGCGGGTCGAGGCCGAGCCGGTCCACGATCCACAGCGCCTGGCCGCCGAGCCACCGCAGCGCGAGGACGGGGGAGATGGTCCGGAAGGCCCCCAGGACGTACCGCGCCGTTTCGTCGGTGCCGTACACAACCCCTTCGGCGATCGCCTCGCACCGGTAACCCGCCTGCTCGGGCTGTCCGTTCACGCCGGACCGGCCAACCGCATCACCGGTCACAGGATCCGCCCCTCGCTCCGGGCATTGCACCGCGCGATCTCGGCCCGCAACCGCTCCATCGGACTCGGCGCCCGCACCTTCCCGGGCTCCGCCTCCCACTCCATCCCGCCGCGGACCGGCCGCAACGACCAGTACGGGCCGGCCACCCCACGGAACTCCCCGACCTGGTCACGACGGCTGGTGTCCACCAACAGCGTGCCGGGGTCGGGTACTTGCGCGGCTTCCTCCCGGTGCGGGGCGTTCTCTCCAGGCACCGCCGACTCCTCTCTGTAGCGATTCCACTACCAAGGCGGTTCAGCGTGTCCTACAGTCAGAACCCGATCAACGTGTCATACCCGAGCGAAAGGTTGGCGATCGCCCTTTGAACCGCAAGGAGTTGAACCCGGACAGTTCCCCGCAAGCCGCCTTCGGCGCACGCCTTCGCAGCTCACGCGAAGAGCGCGGCTGGAAGCAAGAAGACCTGGCCGGGCACATGGGGTACTCCAGCACCCACATTTCAGCGGTCGAAACCGGCCGGAAGCTTCCAACCTTGCGCTTCTCGCGCAGCGCGGACCGTGCCCTCGGCACCGGAGACACACCCAACACGTTCGAACGCCAGTGGCGCGAGATCCGGCACGGCTCGCTGCTGGAGGGCTTCCCGGAGTACGTCGGGCACGAGAGCCGGGCTGCGGAGATCCGCCTCTATGAAGTCGGTGTCATCCCCGGCCTGCTCCAGACACCCGAGTACGCGACAGTGCTCGCGCAGAGCGCCGTCAAGCGGGGAGCGATCACCAGCGACCAGGCGGAGGAGCGGATCTCGCTCGTCGCCGAGCGGCAGGCCGCGCTCGTCCGCACGCACCCGCCGTTGATCCTGGTCGTGCTGGACGAAAGCTGCATCCGTCGGCCCGTCGGCGGACCCGCCGTCATGGACGCCCAGCTGGCGCGGCTGGTCGAGTTCGCCGAGCTGCCGAACACCGTGCTCCAGATCGCTCCGTTCGACATGGCGGAGCGCCGCCCCTTCAATCTGCCGCTGTACATACTGACGCTGCCGGACCGCCAGCTCATGTCGTACGCCGAGTCCTCCCACCGGGGCCACCTGGACCGGGAAAGTGCTTCGGTGGTCCCCTTGTTGACGGCCTACCATCAACTACAGGCCGAGGCGCTCTCCCAAGCGGCATCCGCGGCCATGATCAGCCAGTTACGAAAGGGCTCCCCGTGACGACCGAATCCCCCCGCTGGTTCAAGTCCTCCTACAGCGACAACGGCGGCGCCTGCGTCGAGGTCGCCGCCAACCTCGTCGCCCCGCTCGGCATCGTCCCCGTCCGCGACTCCAAGAACCCGGGGGGCCCGGTACTGAACACCTCCCCCGCCTCGTTCGCCTCCTTCGTGGCGGGCGTCAAGGCCGGAGAGATCGGCACCGTCTGACCGGCCGCCGCAGCGACGAAGCCCCGCCGCGCCCCGAGTCGGGAGCATGGCGGGGCTTCTTCGGTCACGCTGCCGCCGCACCCGGCTCTCGGTGCCCGGCGCCACGGGCGGGAAGGCTTCCTGGTCGAGGCCCGGGACGGGTACCGAGTCCCACAGCTGGGCGTCCGGCCCGCCCCTCGGGGCCAGGACGACTGACAGGTGCTCGTCCTCGTCCAGGGTCATGAACCTGTGCATAGCCTTTCACTCGCCGAGAAGCGGTTCGTTCGCATCGTTGGGTCGGCTCAACGAGCCATAGGGGGTGCGGCCGGAGGCCACGGGACACCGGCCAGCAGGGGCAGGATCTGCTCCTCCTCGTAGTCGAGATGCGCGTTCAGTTCCGCGTACATCCTTTCCAGTTCGGCCCGGAAGCGCTCGGGATCGGCGCTGCCGATGTCCGCCAGCAGGGCCACCAGCTCGCCCTGGATACGGGCGACCGTGCGGTGTTCCTCGGCGAGCCGGGCGAAGGTGTCCGTCAGGTGCGGGTGGTAGCGGGCGATTCCGGGGAAGAGGTGTGCGTCCTCGCTGGTGTGGTGGAACTCCAGCGACTGGCAGAACGCCAGGCAGCGCTGCCTGATCTGGAGCCCGAGGCCCGGAGCCGGTGGCGCGCCAGGGCCCCGGTGGGCCCGTGCGGCGAAGTGGGCGTCCACCTCCGCCTTCACCTGACGCAGCTGGGCCCGCAGCCAGGTGTGGACCTCCATGAGTTTGCCGGCGAGGGTGGTGATCTCGCGGGGCGGCTCCCAGCCGTCGGGCTCGGCGCGTTCCAGCGCCACGACCGGGAGGAGCCGGGTGGTCCGGGCCTGGTGGTCGGCGTATCCGGGGGCCGTTCGCACGGCGTGCGCGAAGAGTTCCTCGCGCCGCGCCCCCTCCGCGGGGACCGCGAGGGCCTGGAACGTACGGGTGCCGATCTCCACCCGGACGACGGGGTGGGCGAGCAGGTTGTGGTACCAGTCCGGGTGGTGCGGGGCGCCGAGGTTGGAGCCGATGACCAGCAGCGCGTCGCCGTGGCGGACGTAGCCGAGGGGGGTGGTGGATTCCTTCCCCGACCTCGCGCCGGTGGTGGTCAGCAGGAGCAGGTCACCGCCTTCGAAGGGGCCGCCGACCTTTCCTCCGTTGGCGCGGAACTCCTCTATGACGGATTGATCGAAGGGTGTGGGCATGCGTTCTGTGTCTCCATGGGAAAGGGTCATCGCGATGCGCGGCCCATGACGGTGCACGGTGCCGGGGCATGCGGAACGGGAGAGTGCGACGAGCGGTCGCCGCTACGTCGGAACAGGTGCGTCAGATGCAGGGCGCGGAGTACGAACTCATGACGGGCCCCTCGGGTGCAGGGTGTTCGCCCGAGCACCGGCCGGCCCACTGCTCTTTGGCCGGCGTCACGCGACACCGCCTTCATTACACGCACCCAGGCGGGGGCCTGTCAACGCGCACCCGTCCATGTGCCGAACGCTCCTAGTCTTGAGCCATGCCCATCCCACCCGCATATGCCCTCGTCGCCACCGACCTGGACGGCACCCTGCTGCGCCACGACGACACCGTGAGCCCCCGCACCCGCGCCGCGCTCGCCCTGGCCGCCCGCGCCGGTGCTCGGCACCTCGTGGTCACCGGGCGCCCCGTGCCCGGGATACGCGGACTGCTCACCGAACTGGGCTACCGGGGGCCGGCGGTGTGCGGGCAGGGGACCCAGTTGTACGACGCCGGGTCCGGGCGGCTAGTGCGTGCGCTCACCCTGGACCGGGAGGCGGCCGACACCGCGCTCGGCAAGATCGAGGCCCAGGTGGGGCCGGTCTTCGCTGCCGTGGACCAGGACGGGGCCGAGGGCCGAACCCTGATCGAGCCGGGGTATCTGATGCCCCATCCGGCGCTTCCCGCCCAACGGACCCGGCACCGCCACGAGTTGTGGTCCGCGCCCGTCGTCAAGGTGCTCATCCGGCACCCGGAGCTCACGGACGACGCGCTGGCCGAGGCGGCCCGCGGTGCCGTCGGTGATCTCGCCACCGTCACGCACTCCGGCCCCGGGACGGTCGAACTCCAGCCGTACGGCGTCGACAAGGGGACCGGGCTCGCACTGGCCGCCGAGTACCTCGGGGTGGCCGCGGACTCCGCGATCGCCTTCGGGGACATGCCCAACGACCTGCCGATGTTCCGCACCGCCGGGTACGGCGTGGCCATGGCCAACGCGCATCCGGAGCTGCGGGCCGCGGCGGACGAGGTGACGTCGTCGAACGAGGGCGACGGGGTCGCTGAGGTGCTGGAGCGGGTCTTCGGCTGAGAGGCTGTCGGGTGACCTCTGAGTCGTCCGTACCGGCCGGCGGGGTGTCAGAGCGACAGCAGGCAGTAGAGCCGGTGCGGCTCGGTACGGGCCCGCGCCTCCGCGGCCAGGTCCGCCAGCTTCGCGAGGAAGCCGGCCGGCTCGCCGGACGGGAACTCGCCTGCGAACTCCTCGATGCGCGACCAGGCTTCGGCCACCGCGGTGAACCCGCCGGGTCTCGCGGCCGCGAGCGCGTCGCGCAGCTCGTCCGTGAGCGTGACCAGCCAGCGGGATTCGTCCTCGGGCGGGCTGAGCAGCCGGTTGAAGCGCGGGAGCGAGGTGACGTCGTCGTACGGCGTGCCGCTCAGCACGCTCTCGGCCCGGCCCAACTGTACGTACGGGTCGATCCCCTTGACCCGGAGCAGTGGGAGGCCTGCCTCCTCGATCCCCTGGCCGAAGGCCGCCAGGGCCGTCGGGTCGTCCGGTGCGCTGAAGTAGTCGTACAGATTTCCCATGCGCCGCATGCTCGCACGCCCGTCTGACAGTCGCCCCGGTCTCACGGCTCCGGCGGCACCCCGATCGCCCGCAGCACATGCGCGACCAGTGCCGCGATCTCCTCCTCGTCCTGCACCGGCTTGCGCAGGACGAGGCGGTAGTACATCGGGCCGTACAGCATCTCGACGACCAGCGGAAGATCGGCGTCCGGCGGGATCTGCCCCTGCTCCTGGGCCCGGCGCAGGCGGGCGACCGCCTGCTCGAAGCGGGGGTCGACCAGCTTCGCCCGGACGGTCTGCGCGAGGGCGTCGTCGTGGTGCATCTCGGAGAGGATCCCGGCGTACGCGGGGCCGAAGGGCGGCGTGGAGACGAGCTTCACCGCGCCACTCAGATTGGCCCGCAGATCGGCGGCGATGTCGCCGGTGTCGGCGAACGGCGTCGTGCCGACCAGCGCGTCGGTGAAGGCCTCCAGGATCACCGCACTCTTTGACGGCCACCAGCGGTAGATCGTCTTCTTGCTGACACCCGCTCTGGCCGCGATGGCTTCGACGGTGACCCGGCCGTACCCCTTCTCCGTGCACAGTTCGAGAGCGGCCTCCAGGGTCGCTCGCCGTGATCTCTCGCTGCGGCGCTGCGAACTCGGCGATGTGATCATTCGGTGAGCATAAGCGTGCTCGAACCGGCCCTTGTTGACAGCCTGTCGCCAGAGATCGAACAATACCCAGGCGGAAACGGAACGTGCCGTGTCGTATCGTTCCTGCAATTCGCACCGTTCGTGCCGTTCGTGCCGCGACGAGCCGATCGGGGGACGGCTCGCCCGGCCGACGGCACGGGGGGCGTTGCACACCGTGCGTCAGGCGGTGATGTCCTTCGCCGTGAAACGGGCCCAGGCCGCCGAGCCGAACACCGCCGCGTACAGGCCCTGAAGCCCCAGGTTCTTGACCACTTCGTCCCAGTAGACCGGGGCGCGCAGCAGGTCCGCGTACGACATCCAGTAGTGCGGGAAGAGATACGGATGGATCCCGCTCAGCTGGGGGATGCCGTCCATGATCTGAACGGTGATCAGCAGCCCGACGGTGGCCGCCATGGCCGCGATGCCGCTGCCGGTGAGGGTCGAGACGAACAGGCCGATCGCTGCGAAACCGATCAGTGACGCCGCGACCACCACCGCGATCAGCCCGGCCCGCAGCAGCCCTTCGCCGAAGCCGATCCGTGTCCCCGAGATGGTCGTGACCTCCCCGACGGGGAAGAGCAGCGAGCCCACGACGAGCGCGGATACGGCCACGACCAGGGTCGCCACCAGGCAGAACGCGAGCACCGAGGCGTACTTCGTCAGCAGCAGCCGGGTCCGTCCCGCCGGGGCTACCAGCAGATAGCGCAGGGTTCCCGCGTTCGCCTCGCCCGCCACGGAGTCGCCCGCGACGACCCCGACGGCCATCGGCAGGAAGACCGGGAGCGTGACGGCGAGGGCGGCGAAGACCAGGAAGAGGCCGTTGTTGGTGATCTGGGAGAGGAACGCCGGGCCTCCCTCACCGCCGCCGCCCGGTCCGGGCGAGGAGCCGCGGTTCGTCTCGATCCGCACCGCGATACCGATCAGCACGGGCACGGCGGCCAGCACTCCGAGCAGCGCGAGGGTGCGCCAGCGGCGGAGTGTGGTGGTCAGTTCGGAGCGGAGGATCCCGAAGGTCCACAGCGGGCTCGGTGCCCTTCCCGCCCCGGCGACGGTGGCTTCAGCCTGCGACATCGAAACCCTCTCCGGTGAGTGCGACAAAGGCGTCCTCCAGCGAGGCCCGTTCCACGCCGAAGGACCTCAGGCGTACGCCGGCGTGCACCAGCGCCGCGCTGAGGTCGGCGAGTTCGACGTCGCCCGGCGGGGCCTCGGCGCTCACCCGGTCGCCGTCGACCGCGATCCCGGTGACGCCCAGTTCCTTGAGGACCCGGGCGGCGTCGCCCGGGTCGGGGGTGGTGACGGCCAGCCGTCCGCGGGCGCCCGCCGCCAGTTCCGCGACCGGGCCCTGGGTGATCAGCCGGCCCCTGGCCATCACCGCGGCATGCGTGCAGACCTGCTCGATCTCGTCGAGGAGGTGCGAGGAGAGGAAGACGGTGGTGCCGTCCGCCGCCAGTTCCCTGACCAGGGCGCGGATCTCCCGCATGCCCTGCGGGTCCAGGCCGTTGGTCGGCTCGTCGAGTACGAGCAGCCGGCGCGGCTGGAGCAGGGCGGCGGCGAGGCCGAGGCGCTGCTTCATGCCGAGCGAGTACGCCTTGGCCTTCTTCCCGGCCGCCGCGGCCAGCCCGACCCGGTCCAGGGCCTGCCCCACCCGGGCCCGGCGGGTACGCGGGTCGGCGGTCGGGTCGGCGGAGTCGTACCGCACCAGATTGTCCCGGCCGCTCAGGAAGCCGTACAGCGCGGGTCCCTCGATCAGCGCGCCGACCTGCGGGAGCACGGTGCGGGCGGCGCCCGGCATGGGGTGGCCGAGAAGCCGCGCGGTGCCGGACGTCGGGTCGATCAGGCCCATCAGCATCCGGATGGTGGTGGTCTTGCCCGAGCCGTTGGGGCCGAGGAATCCGAAGATGCTGCCGCCGGGGACGCTGAGGTCGAGGCCGTCCACGGCGAGCTGGCCGCCGCGGTACCGCTTGGTGAGGCCCCGGGTCTCGATCACGGCCCCGGGTTCGGTGACCGCCGCCGGCTCGACGACGGTCCCGGACTCTGTCATGCGTACTCCCCATGGGTCGGGCAGGGCCCGTCCGGCGGACCGGGGCCGGGCCCCCTGGCGGACCGCCCCGCCGTACGGAGCGTACGGCGGGGCGGGTGAGCGGTGCGGGAAGCGCGGCGCGCCCCGGCGTCAGGAGGCGTTGTTCGCCGCCTCGACGAGCGCGTCCTTGGTGACCGCGCCGACGTACACCTTGCCGTCGTCCGTCAGCAGGGCATTGACCAGGCGGGTCTTGAAGACCGTGCCCGAGCCGAACTTGCCGCTGACCTTGTCGCCCAGCGAGTCCAGGAACTGCTGTGCCTCGGCCGGGACCTCACCCGACGCCTTCGAGGGGAGTCCGGTGCCGCCCGGGGTGGTGATCTCGGCGATCGCGCTCCAGCCCTTGCCGATGACCTTCGTGTCCTTGGCGCCCTGCCCCCCGGCACCCAGTCCCTCGGCGCCCGGGACCAGGCCGCCGAGGCCCTTGTCCGCCTTGTGCTGCGCCTTCGCGTCGTCGGCCTCGGTCACCTCGGTGCCCTTGGGCGGGGTGAAGGTGAACGAGGAGGCGTCCGGCTTCGAGAAGTCGACCTCGGTGAATCCGGCGTCGACGACGGCCTTGCCGCCGCTGCTCGGAAGCAGCGTGAACTTCAGCGGCACACCGTTCTCCGCGTCGACCGCGACCGTGACCGAACCGATCGTGGAGCCGCTCTGCTTCGGCTTGACGACCAGCTTGTACGCGTCGCGTCCGGCGACCTGCGCGGTGCCGTCGACCGTCACCGACGTGGTGGGGCCGGCGGCCTTCAGCACCTGCTCGGCGAGTGCCTTCGGGGTGGCGGGCACGCCCTCGGGAACGGGGTGCCCGGACTTCTTCCCGGCGTCCCGACCGGCATCCCGGCCGGCGTCCCGACCGGCATCCCGGCCGGCCCGGTCCTCGGTGGCGTGGTACGCCTCGTCGGACTTGCTGTCGTACGCCCAGACCTGGTCGCCGTTGCGGATCAGGCTGTACTCGGCCGCGTTGTCCAGGATCGACAGCCGCTGCTTGTCGGGGCCGTCGGCGGCCACCCGGAGGGTGTGCGTGCCGGACGCCAGCTCCGTCATCCGCTCCTGCGGGTCGGCGCTCGAACCGCCCTTGCCGCTCTCGCCGCCCGGGGCGAAGGAGCCGGCCAGACCGCCGAGCGACGGGATGCCGAGGTCCGTGCTGATCTTCACCGTTCCGGAGAGCTGCTGGGTTTCCGAAGCGGCGATCTTCTCGATGAGTTCCTGTGCGCTGATCTTCGGCAGATCGGGGTCGCCGGTGTTGGCGAGCGCCGGGACCAGCCCGATCGTCGCGGCCGCCACTCCCGCCACCGCGACCGGGACGATGTAGCGCGCCGCTTTGCGGCGGCCGACGGCGGTGCCCCTGGTCCCGCCGTTGGTCTCTGCGCTGTCGTTCGGTGCCATCTGTGCCCTACCTCCGTGGTCGGCGGCTTCCGTCCGGTTGCACTCGTCCACTCCGCGCCGCCATTCTCACCCGGTTCGGTCAGGAGTGGTTGTTCTCCATCTGACCAAATCGGCGGCGTGGAGGCGTCAGCCCCCGGGAGCAACTCCGCCTACCTCTTCGGTATGACACGGCGGGGCCGGCCCTCCCCCATTCGTCAGGGGGCGCCACTACGGGGCTCAGCCCGCGCGGTGCACCACCGCGTCGCACAGCTCCCGCAGCGCGGCCTTCGCATAGCCCTCGGGCAGCGGCGTCAGCGTCGCGCGCGCCTCCTCCGCGTACCGGACGGTGTCCCGTCTGGCCTGCTCAAGTGCCGGGTGGGCGCGCAGCCTGCGCAGCGCCTCGGCGTGCCGGGCGTCGTCGCCGAGGTCGCCGTCGAGCAGCTCGACGAGCTCCAGGTCCTCCGGCTTCCCGTCGGCCTCCGCCTGCGCCCGCAGGTGGAGCACGGGGAGCGTCGGGATGCCCTCGCGCAGATCGGTGCCCGGGGTCTTGCCGGACTCGTGGGAGTCGGACGCGATGTCGAGCACGTCGTCGGCGAGCTGGAAGGCGACGCCGAGCCGTTCCCCGTACTGGGTGAGGATGTCGACCGCGGCCTCGTCCGCGCCGGCCATCATCGCGCCGAACCGGCAGGCCACCGCGATCAGCGAGCCGGTCTTGCCCTGCAGCACTTCCAGGTAGTGCTCGACCGGGTCGCGGCCGTCGCCCGGCCCCGCGGTCTCCAGGATCTGGCCGGTGACCAGCCGTTCGAACGCCTCCGCCTGGATGCGTACGGCCTCCGGACCGAGGTCGGCCAGTATGTGCGAGGCGCGGGCGAAGAGGAAGTCGCCGGTCAGCACGGCCACCGAGTTGCCCCAGCGGCTGTTGGCGCTGTCCACGCCTCGGCGCACGTCCGCCTCGTCCATCACGTCGTCGTGGTAGAGCGTCGCGAGATGCGTCAGCTCGACGACGACGGCCGCGGGCACGACGCCCGGCGCGTCCGGGTCGCCGAACTGGGCGGCCAGCATCGCCAGCAATGGCCGGAAGCGCTTGCCCCCGGCGTGTACGAGATGCTGCGCGGCCTCCGTGATGAAGGGCACGCCGCTCTTGGTGGCATCGAGCAGCCCGGACTCGACGGCAGCCAACCCGGCCTGGACATCGGCCTCAAGTGCCTGGTCCCGCACGCTCAGCCCGAACGGCCCGACGACGGTCACGAGGGGATCTCCTGTCTGCTGACGATCACACGGAATGTCGATGTGTCGCTGTCATCACTCAAGTCAGCGTATCCGGTCCCCTTTGGATCACCATGGGCGCCTTCCCGCCACCGCCGGTATGTTCGGGATCAGCTCATACGATCAGGAGTTCTCCCTTTGTCCCACACGGCCACCGACACCGAACCGAGTCAGCCGCCCCCCGAAGACGACCATGCATTTTTCGGCCAGCCACGAGGGCTGATGACCCTGTCCGGCCTGGAGGTCTGGGAACGCTTCTCGTTCCTGGGCATGCAGGCGATCCTCGTCCTCTATTTCGCCGACACGGTCGCCCACGGGGGCATGGGCATGGAGGCGGGCACCGCGGCGTCGGTCTCGGCCGCCTACGGCACCCTCGTCTACCTGGTCTCCGTCGCCGGCGGCTGGCTGGCCGACCGGATCCTCGGCTCGTACCGCGCCGTCCTGTACGGCGGAATCCTCATCGCCTGCGGGCATTACGCCATGGCGGTGCCCACCGACACCATGACGTGGGTCGGCCTCGGTCTGATCAGCGCCGGAACGGGTCTGCTCAAGCCCAATGTGGCGACCATGGTCGGCAAGCTCTACCGCACCGACGACGAGCGCCGCGACGCCGGCTTCGCCCTCTACTACATGGGCATCAACATCGGGGCGTTCCTCGGCCCGCTGGTCACCGGCTGGCTCGGGGACCACGCGAGCTGGCACTGGGGCTTCTCGGCCGCCGCCTTCGGTATGACACTCGGTCTGATCCAGTACGTACTGGGCCGGCGTCACCTGGCCGGGCGAAAGCACAGCGCCGAATTCGCGCTGGCACCGGCACCCATGCGCCGCGCCATTCGGCTGATCGCCGCCGGCGCCGTCGTGGTCGCCGTCGTCGCCACCGCGCTCGCCCTGGCGGGCTGGCTGACCATGGACCGCTTCGTCGACCTGCTCACCCTGATCTCGGTGATCGCCCCGGTCGTCTACTTCGTGGTGATGTTCCGCAGCCCCCGGGTCACCACCGAGGAACGCGGCAGGCTGCGCCCGTACGTGGTGCTGTTCCTGGCCTCCGTCGTCTTCAACTTCATCCTCTTCCAGGCGTACTCGACGATGATGCTGCTCGCGTCGACCAACGCCCGTACCGAGATCTTCGGCTTCCATTTCCCGGCGAGCTGGTACGCCTCCGCGCTCGGCGCCTTCGAGGTCGCGCTCGCCCCGGTGGTCGCCGCCGTCTGGGCCCGGATGGGGCCGCGCCAGCCGCACGCCTCCAACAAGATCGCGATCGGGGTGATCCTCGGCGGACTGTCCTTCCTGCTGATGGTGCTGCCCACCTCCGGGCACACCGGCGACACCTACAAGATGGCCGCCTGGTGGATCGTCGGCTCGTACCTGCTGCTCGGCCTCGGCGACATCCTGCTGGAGACCTCCGGCATGTCCGCGACCACCAAGCTCGCCCCCAAGGCGTTCGCCAGCCAGACGATGGCGCTCTGGTTCCTCTCGCTGGCCCTCGCCAACGGCATCCAGGCCCAAGTCGTGAAGCTGTACGGCGAGGTCTCCAACCCTGCCTACTTCGGTGTCAATGGCGCGATCGCGGTGGTGGTCGGTGTGGCCGTCATCGCCGCCGCACCCTGGCTCAAGCGCACCATGCACCCCGTCCACTGAGGTACCGCCATGCACATCCGCACCACCTTCCCGTATGACACCACCCATGAGGACGTCCGCATCCCGCTGCCGGACGGCACCCGGCTGTACGCCCGGATCTGGCGGCCCATCACCGACGAGCCGGTGCCCGCGCTCCTCGAATACCTGCCCTACCGGCTGAGCGACTGGACGGCGCCGCGGGACTGGCAGCGCCACCCCTGGTACGCGGGCCACGGCTACGCCTCCGTCCGGGTGGACGTGCGCGGGCACGGCAACAGCGAGGGCCTGCCGGGTGACGAGTACGACGCGACGGAACTGGCCGACGGCGTCGCCGTCATCCACTGGCTGGCCCAGCAGGAGTGGTGCTCCGGCCGGGTCGGCATGTTCGGCATCTCGTGGGGCGGCTTCAACTCGCTCCAGATCGCCGCGCTGGCCCCCGAGCCACTGAAGGCGATCGTCACCGTCTGCTCGACCGACGACCGCTACGACAACGACGTCCACTACATGGGCGGTTCGGTCCTCGCCGTCGACATGCACGCCTGGGCGGCCACCATGCTGGCCTTCGTCTCCCGGCCGCCGGACCCGGCGCAGGTCGGCGACGGCTGGAAGGACATGTGGCTGAAGCGGCTGGAGGCGGTCGACCCCTTCATCCACACCTGGCTGGCGCACCAGACCCGCGACGACTACTGGAAGCACGGCAGCGTCTGCGAGGACTACTCCGCGATCCGGGCGAAGGTCCTCGCGGTGGGCGGCTGGCACGACCCGTACCGCGACACCGTGCTGCGGCTCGTCGAGCACCTCGACCCGGACCGGGTCCGCGGGCTGATCGGGCCGTGGTCGCACCAGTACCCGGACCGCGGTCTGCCGCCGGGGCCGTCGATCGGCTTCCTCCAGGAGACGCTGCGCTGGTGGGACCAGCACCTGAAGGACCAGGACACCGGCGTCATGGCCGAGCCGCTGCTGCGGTCCTGGATCAGCGAGTCGCACCGTCCCGCCACGGTGTACGAGACGCTGCCGGGCCGCTGGGTCGGTGAGAACAGCTGGCCGTCCCCGAACATCGCGCCGGTCGCGTACGCCCTTGGGGGCGGCCCGCAGATCGTCGACTCGCCGCAGCAGACCGGGCTGGACGCCGGGCGATTCTTCCCGTTCGGCAACGACGCCGACCTGCCGCCCGACCAGCGCGACGAGGACGCCAAGTCGGTCTGCTTCGAGTTCCCGGTCGAGGACGCCCCGATCGAGATCCTCGGCCGCCCCCGGGTGAAGCTGCGGATCCGGATGGACGTGCCGCGCGGCCAGGCGATCGCCCGGCTCTGCGACGTCGCACCGGACGGCTCCTCCACCCTGGTCACCCGGGGCGCGCTCAACCTCTCCGCCCGCAACGGCCGCGACCGCGCGGACGACTGGCCGGTGGGCGGCACCGAGGACGTGACCTTCGAGCTGAACGGCATCGGGCACACCTTCCCGCCCGGCCACCGGATCAGGCTCGCGGTCTCCTCCTCGTACTGGCCGTGGATCTGGCCGCAGGCCGGGTCGGTGGGCTTCACCCTGGACGCCGACGGCAGCCTCGTCGAACTGCCGGTGCGCCGGCCCGTCGAGGAACCCGCGATCCGGTTCGAGGAGCCGGAGCAGTCGGAGCCGCTCGGCGTCGTCCACCCGGTGACGCTCGACGAACAGCGCCCGGAGCGGCTGGTGGTCCGCGATGTCGCCGAGGGCGAGTGGCGGCTGGAGGTCGACCCGCGCTACGGCGGCACGCGCGTCTACCCGGACGGCCTGGAATTCACCGAGGACGCCCTGGAGACGTACACGGTCCAGGAGAACGACCCGCTCTCCGCGCGCACCCGCTCAGACTGGGCGATCCGGCTGCACCGGCCGGAGATGGCGTGGGACGTACGGGTCGAGACGCGCTCCGAAATCAGTGCGGACGACACCGACTTCATCACCTCCGACGAGGTGGTCTGCAAGGACGGCGGCGAGGTCGTCTTCCACCGGACCTGGGAGAAGCGGATCCCGCGCACGGCCGGCTGAACCCGCCGCCGTGTCCCGCACGCCCGGGGCACGGCGGAACTTTCCGGGCATCAGGGGCGGTTGGGACACTCCCGCGAGGCGGCGGCTCCGACGTAACGTGTCCCCCAAGCGACCTGGAAAGCGAGGCAGCAACACATGCCCGAGCAGAGCAGCCCGCTCGATCTGGCCGAGGGCGACCCCTTCGGTCCGCACAACCTTCCCTACGGAGTGTTCTCCACCCCCGACCACCCCGAGGACCGCCGGGTCGGCGTCCGCATCGGCGACCACGTACTGGACGCCGGAGCCGCGGCGCACGCGCTCGGTTCGCCCTACGCACAGCTCCTCGCGCAGCCGGACCTGACCGCGCTCCTTTCGGCGGGCCGTACCGCCTGGCGGGACGTCCGGCGGGCGCTGACCGCGTGGGTGACGGTCCCGGCCCACCGCGCGGACATCGAACCGCTGCTGCACCCGGTCGACTCCGTGACGCTCCATCTGCCGTACGCGGTCGCGGACTACGTCGACTTCTACGCGAGCGAGAACCACGCCACCAACGTCGGCAAGATCTTCCGGCCGGACTCCGAGGCGCTGACGCCCAACTGGAAGCACCTCCCGATCGGCTACCACGGCCGGTCCGGCACCGTCGTCGTCTCGGGCACGGACGTGGTGCGCCCGTCCGGCCAGCGCAAGGCTCCGACCGACCCGGCCCCGGTCTTCGGCCCCTCCGTCAAGCTGGACATCGAGGCCGAGGTCGGTTTCGTCGTCGGCGTGGGCTCCGAGCAGGGCCGCCCGGTCCCGCTCGGCGACTTCCGCGACCACGTCTTCGGGCTCTGCCTGCTCAACGACTGGTCGGCGCGGGACATCCAGGCCTGGGAGTACGTCCCGCTCGGCCCGTTCCTCGGCAAGTCCTTCGCCACCTCCGTATCGGCCTGGGTGACCCCGCTGGAGGCCCTGGAGTCGGCCCGGATCGCACCCCCGGCCCGCGACTTCCCGCTGCTCCCCTATCTGGAGGACGCCGGCGAGGAGGAGGCCGGCGGCCTCGACCTGCGGATCTCCGTCGCGATCAACGGACAACTGGTCGCCGAGCCGCCGTTCGCCACGATGTACTGGACGGCGGCCCAGATGCTGGCCCAGATGACGGTGAACGGCGCGTCGCTGCGCACCGGGGATCTGTACGGCTCCGGCACGGTCAGCGGCGCCGAGCCGGGCCAGCGCGGCTCACTGCTCGAACTCACCTGGAACGGCCGCGACCCGCTGGACCTCCCGGACGGCAGGCGCACCTTCCTGGAGGACGGCGACACGGTGACGATGACGGCCTGGGCCCCGGGCCCGGACGGCACTCGGGTCGGTCTCGGCGAGGTCACGGGGCGGATCGTTCCGTCGGCCTGACGTCCGCTCGTTGACGGCTGTGCTCCTGATGGGGTGTGGCCGTCAATGTCCCGCGATTCGTTCACCTGTTCGCGCGGTTCGGAACCGGTTCCCGGCGGATACGCTGGACAGACCCGCGAGACTCCGTGCATGGGAGCACTGATGAGCGTCGACCCCGAGGCCCCCGAGCCGAGGTGGGCGGTTCCGCCCGTGGGCGGCTGGACCGCCGATGACCTGGACACACTCCCGAATCTGCCTCCACATACGGAGCTGATCGACGGGAGCCTTGTTTTCGTGAGTCCGCAGACCGTATTCCATGAGCGTGCCATCGACTACCTCAAGTGGCAGTTGCAGTCGATCGCACCGACCGACCTGGAGGTCTTCCGCGAGTTCACCATCGATGTCGACTTCCAGAACAGGCCCGAACCCGATGTGGTCGTCGTGCGTGCGGACGTGGTCGAGGGCCTGCGGCAGACCCGCTTCCCCGCGGACGGCGTGCTGCTGGCCATCGAGGTCGTATCCGAGGAATCCGTCACCCGGGACCGGGAGACCAAGCCC
Organism: Streptomyces sp. NPDC006510; assembly: GCF_040611955.1. NCBI lineage: Bacteria > Bacillati > Actinomycetota > Actinomycetes > Kitasatosporales > Streptomycetaceae > Streptomyces > Streptomyces sp. NPDC006510. Next base: position 32,904 of record NZ_JBEXPH010000057.1, read on the forward strand.
GTGAAGTACGCGCGGGCGAAGATCCCGCACTACTGGCGGGTGGAGAACCACGACGACCGGGCGGTGGTCTACGTCTTCGAGCTGGAGCCGTCGACCGGGGTCTACACCTCCACCGGGATCTTCCACGACCGGATGAAGGTCTCCGTCCCCTTCCCCGTCGATCTCGACCTCACCGCGATCACCGCGCGCCGCCGGGCGGCGGACCCTCAGTAGATCCGCACGCCACCCGGCCCGCGCCGCTCACTCGTACTCGGGCGGCTCCTCGTCCCAGCCGAACTCGGGGTCCGCTTCGGGGGCCGCTGGAGTCGCCGGGGCCGGTTTGGGGTCGGCTTCGCGGGCCGGGGCCCGGTCCGCGGGGTCCTCCGCCCCCGGCCCCGCCTCGCCGAACGTCGCGAGCACCTCCAGCACCCCCTCCCCGTACGTCGCCAGCTTCTTCTCGCCCAGGCCGCTGATCCCGCCCAGCGCGGACACCGAGTCCGGCCGCACCGTGGCGATCTCGCGCAGCGTCGCGTCGTGGAAGATGACGTACGCCGGGACGCCCTGTTCCTTCGCCTGGGCGCCCCGCCAGGCCCGCAGCGCCTCGAAGACCGGGGCGGCCTCGGGGGCCAGCTCGGCGACGGCCGCCTGCGACTTCGACTTGCTTTCGGCCTTCGTGGAGCGCGACGCGGGCTTCGGCGCCTCCTTGCGCAGCAGCACCTCGCGCTGCCGGCCGAGCACCGAGCCGCTTTCCTCCGTGAGCACCAGCGTGCCGTACTCGCCCTCGACCGCGAGCAGCCCCTGGGCGAGCAACTGCCGTACCACGCCGCGCCATTCGGCCTCGGCCAGCTCCTCGCCGATGCCGAAGACCGAGAGCTGGTCGTGGTCGAACTGGATGACCTTGGCGGTCTTGCGGCCGAGCAGGATGTCGACGATCTGGCCCGCGCCGAACTTCTGCCCGCGCTCCCGCTTCAGCCGCACCACGGTCGACAGCAGTTTCTGCGCGGCCACCGTGCCGTCCCAGCTCTCCGGCGGGGTGAGGCAGGTGTCGCAGTTGCCGCAGTCCGCCGCGGTGGGTTCCTGGCCGAAGTACGTCAGCAGCTGGGCCCGGCGGCAGCGGACCGTCTCGCACAGCGCCAGCATCGAGTCCAGGTGGGAGGCCGCGCGGCGGCGGAACGCCTCGTCGCCCTCGCCGCCCTGGATGAGCTTGCGCTGCTGGACGACGTCCTGGAGTCCGTACGCCATCCAGGCCGTGGACGGCAGTCCGTCACGGCCGGCGCGGCCGGTCTCCTGGTAGTAGCCCTCGACGGATTTCGGCAGGTCGAGGTGGGCGACGAAGCGTACGTCGGGCTTGTCGATGCCCATGCCGAAGGCAATGGTCGCGACGACGACCAGGCCCTCCTCGCGCAGGAACCGGGACTGGTGGACGGCGCGCGTGCCCGCGTCGAGCCCCGCGTGGTACGGGACGGCCTCGATGCCGTTGCGGCAGAGGTACTCGGCGGTCTTCTCGGTCGAGTTGCGCGAGAGGCAGTAGACGATGCCCGCGTCCCCGGCGTGCTCGTCCTTGAGGAAGGAGAGCAGCTGCTTCTTCGGGTCGGCCTTCGGCACGATCCGGTACTGGATGTTGGGCCGGTCGAAACTGGCGACGAAGTGCTTGGCGTCGGGCATGCCCAGACGCTGGGTGATCTCCTGGTGCGTGGCGTCGGTCGCGGTCGCCGTCAGGGCGATGCGCGGTACGTCGGGCCAGCGCTCACCGAGGACGGAGAGGGTCAGATAGTCCGGGCGGAAGTCGTGGCCCCACTGGGCCACGCAGTGCGCCTCGTCGATCGCGAAGACGGAGATCTCACCGCGCGAGAGCAGCGTGAGCGTGGAGTCCAGACGGAGCCGCTCCGGGGCCAGGTAGAGCAGGTCGAGCTCACCGGCGACGAACTGGGCCTCCATCGAGCGGCGCTCGTCGAAGTCCTGCGTGGAGTTGATGAAGCCGGCCCGCACCCCGAGCGCCCGCAGCGCGTCCACCTGGTCCTGCATCAGGGCGATCAGGGGGGAGACGACGATGCCCGTACCCGCTCTGACCAGGGCCGGGATCTGGTAGCAGAGGGACTTGCCGCCACCGGTCGGCATCAGCACGACAGCGTCCCCGCCGGCCACCACATGGTCGACGATCGCTTCCTGCTCGCCGCGGAACGCCTCGTACCCGAATACCTTGTGCAGCGTCCGCCGCGCGTCGCTCTCGGTCACTTCCATGCTGCCGCCCGTCGTGCTCATCGCTCTGTCCCCCGGGTCCGTCCCGCTTTTCCGTGCTGCCGCCGTCCCCTGCCACGATAGGCGCCGCCTACGACAACGCCGGACGGGCTTGACCTCTCAAGCCCGTCCGGCGCGGTCCCCGCTGTGTGCGTGTGCGCTACCTCACGAACACTCCCGCCTGGCTCGCCAGGTCCAGGAAGTACTGCGGGGCCAGGCCCAGCACCAGCGTGACCGCGACTCCCACCGCGATCGTCGTCATCGTCAGCGGGGACGGGACGGCGACCGTGGGGCCGTCCGCCTTCGGCTCGCTGAAGAACATCAGCACGATGACCCGGATGTAGAAGAACGCGGCGATCGCCGAGGAGATCACACCGACCACGACCAGTCCGCCCGCGCCGCCGTCCGCCGCGGCCTTGAACACGGCGAACTTTCCGGAGAAGCCGGAGGTGAGCGGGATACCGGCGAAGGCCAGCAGGAACACCGCGAAGACCGCGGCGACCAGCGGCGAGCGCCGGCCGAGCCCGGCCCACTTCGACAGGTGTGTGGCCTCGCCGCCCGCGTCGCGCACCAGGGTGACGACGGCGAACGCGCCGACCGTCACGAAGGAGTACGCGCCCAGGTAGAAGAGGACCGAGGAGATGCCGTCCGGGGTCGTCGCGATCACACCGGCGAGGATGAACCCGGCGTGGGCGATCGAGGAGTAGGCCAGCAGCCGCTTGATGTCGGTCTGGGTGATGGCGACGATCGCACCGCCCAGCATCGTGACGATCGCGACGGCCCACATGACCGGGCGCCAGTCCCAGGCGAGGCCCGGCAGCACCACGTACAGCAGGCGCAGCAGCGCGCCGAACGCGGCGACCTTGGTGGCCGCGGCCATGAAGCCGGTGACCGGGGTCGGGGCGCCCTGGTAGACGTCCGGGGTCCACATGTGGAACGGGACGGCGCCGACCTTGAAGAGCAGCCCGGTCAGGATCATCGCGCCGCCGATCAGGAGCAGCGCGTCGTTGCCCATGGTGTCGGCGAGCGCCGGGTCGATCTTCGTGACGGAGCCGTCGACCACATGGGCGATGGACGCGTACGAGACGGAGCCCGCGTACCCGTAGAGCAGGGCGATCCCGAAGAGCAGGAACGCCGAGGAGAAGGCGCCGAGCAGGAAGTACTTCACCGCGGCCTCCTGCGACATCAGCCGCTTGCGGCGGGCGACGGCGCACAGGAGGTAGAGCGGGAGGGAGAAGACCTCCAGGGCCACGAAGAGCGTCAGCAGGTCGTTGGCCGCGGGGAAGACGAGCATGCCGGCCACCGAGAAGAGGACCAGCGGGAAGACCTCGGTGGTGGTGAATCCGGCCTTGACCGCGGCCTTCTCGCTGTCGCTGCCGGGGACCGAGGCGGCCTGGGCGGCGAAGGAGTCGACGCGGTTGCCGTGCGAAGCGGGGTCGAGCCGCCGCTCCGCGAAGGTGAAGACGGCGACCAGCGAGGTCAGCAGGATGGTGCCCTGCAGGAACAGCGTCGGCCCGTCGATCGCGATGGCGCCCATCGCGGCGATGTGCGCCTTCGTCGTGCCGTATCCGCCGGCCGCCAGTCCGACGACCGCGGCGAACGCGGCGGCCAGCGCGACGACCGTGAGGAAGACCTGCGTGTAATAGCGGGCCCGGCGCGGCACGAAGGCCTCGACGAGCACGCCCACGACGGCGACACCGATCACAATGAGGACCGGGGCCAGCTGGGTGTACTCGATGACCGGTGCCTTGAACTTCTCGACCGGGGCTGCCGATGTCACCCCGCCCGCCGTTGTCCACAAGCTGTGGACAGCTGTTGCGCTCACTTGGCGGCCTCCACCTCAGGCTGGGGGTCCTTCTTCTGGACGTCCGACATGGTGTGCTGCACCGCCGGGTTGACGATCTCCGTCAGCGGCTTCGGATAGACACCCAGGAAGAGCAGCAGCGCGATCAGCGGAAAGACCACCACCAGCTCCCGGACCTTGAGGTCCGCCATGCCCTGGACCTCGGCCTTCACCGGGCCCGTCATCGTCCGCTGGTAGAGGACGAGGACGTAGAGCGCGGCGAGCACTATGCCGGTCGTGGCGACGATGCCCGCTGCCGGATAGGCGCTGAACGTGCCGACCAGGACCAGGAACTCACTGACGAACGGGGCGAGTCCGGGCAGTGACAGGGTGGCCAGGCCGCCGATCAGGAAGGTGCCGGCCAGGACCGGTGCCACCTTCTGCACCCCGCCGTAGTCGGCGATGAGCCGCGAACCGCGCCGGGTGATCAGGAAGCCCGCCACCAGCATCAGCGCGGCGGTCGAGATGCCGTGGTTGACCATGTAGAGCGTGGCACCGGACTGGCCCTGGCTGGTCATCGCGAAGATGCCCAGGATGATGAAGCCGAAGTGCGAGATCGACGCGTAGGCGATCAGCCGCTTGATGTCGCGCTGGCCGACGGCGAGCAGCGCCCCGTACACGATGCTGATCAGTGCCAGGACGACGATCACCGGCGTCGCCCACTTGCTGGCCTCCGGGAAGAGCTGGAGGCAGAAGCGGAGCATCGCGAACGTGCCGACCTTGTCGACGACCGCGGTGATCAGGACGGCGACCGGGGAGGTCGCCTCGCCCATCGCGTTGGGCAGCCAGGTGTGCAGCGGCCACAGCGGGGCCTTCACCGCGAAGGCGAAGAAGAACCCGAGGAACAGCCAGCGCTCCGTGCTGGTCGCCATGGAGAGCGAGCCGCTCGCGCGGGCCTCGGCGATCTCGGAGAGCGAGAACGTCCCCGCGACCACGTAGAGCCCGATCACGGCGGCCAGCATGATGAGCCCGCCGACCAGGTTGTAGAGCAGGAACTTGACTGCGGCGTACGAGCGTTGCGCCGCCGCGTTCTCGTCGCTGCCCGCGTGTGCCCGGTCCCCGAAGCCGCCGATGAGGAAGTACATCGGGATGAGCATGGCTTCGAAGAGGATGTAGAAGAGGAAGACGTCGGTGGCCTCGAAGGAGAGGATCACCATCGCTTCGACCATCAGGATCAGGGCGAAGAAGCCCTGGGTCGGGCGCCAGCGCGAGGACTTCGTCTCCAGGGGGTCGGCGTCGTGCCAGCCGGCCAGGATGACGAAGGGGATCAGCAGGGCGGTGAGCGCCATGAGCGCCACCCCGATGCCGTCCACGCCCAGTTCGTACCGGACGCCGAAGTCCTTGATCCAGGCGTGCGATTCGGTGAGCTGGTAGCGGTCGCCGCCGGGTTCGAAGCGGGCGAGCGCGATGCCCGCCAGTACGAGTGTGGCGAGCGAGAAGATCAGCGCCAGCCATTTGGCGGCGGTGCGCCGGGCGGCCGGGACGGCGGCGGTGGCGACCGCGCCGATCGCCGGGAGCGCCGCCGTCGCTGTCAGGAGGGGAAAGGACATGGTGATCAGACCGCCCTCATCAGCAGGGTCGCGGCGATGAGAATCGCCGTACCGCCGAACATCGAGACCGCGTAGGAGCGGGCGTAGCCGTTCTGCAGCTTGCGCAGTCGGCCGGAGAGCCCGCCCATCGAGGCCGCCGTGCCGTTGACGACGCCGTCGACCAGGGTGTGGTCGACGTACACCAGGGAGCGGGTGAGGTGCTCGCCGCCGCGGACCAGGACCACGTGGTTGAAGTCGTCCTGGAGGAGATCGCGGCGGGCGGCCCGGGTGAGCAGCGAGCCGCGCGGGGCGACGACCGGCACGGGCTTGCGGCCGTACATCGCCCAGGCGATGGCGACGCCGATGACGAGCACCACCATGGTGGCGGCGGTGACGGTCGTGGCGCTGACCGGGGCGTGTCCGTGGCTGTGGCCGGTGACCGGCTCCAGCCAGTTGAGGAAGCGGTCGCCGATGGAGAAGAAGCCTCCGGCGAAGACCGAACCGAACGCCAGGATGATCATGGGGATGGTCATCGACTTCGGGGACTCGTGCGGATGCGGCTCGTGGCCCTCCGCGTCGGGCTGCCAGCGCTGCTCGCCGAAGAACGTCAGCAGCATCACGCGTGTCATGTAGAACGCGGTGATCGCGGCGCCCAGCAGGGCCACCGAGCCGAGGATCCAGCCCTCGGTGCCGCCCTTGGCGAAGGCCGCCTCGATGATCTTGTCCTTGGAGAAGAAGCCGGACAGACCGGGGAAGCCGATGATCGCCAGATAGCCGAGGCCGAAGGTGATGAAGGTGACCGGCATGTACTTCCGCAGGCCGCCGAACTTCCGCATGTCGACCTCGTCGTTCATGCCGTGCATGACCGAACCGGCGCCGAGGAAGAGCCCGGCCTTGAAGAAGCCGTGCGTCACCAGGTGCATGATCGCGAAGACATAGCCGATCGGGCCGAGCCCGGCGGCCAGGATCATGTAGCCGATCTGCGACATCGTCGACCCGGCGAGGGCCTTCTTGATGTCGTCCTTCGCGCAACCGACGATCGCACCGAAGAGCAGCGTGACCGCTCCGACGACCACGACGACCAGCTGCGCGTCCGGCGCGGCGTTGAAGATCGCGCCGGACCTGACGATGAGGTACACCCCCGCGGTCACCATCGTCGCGGCGTGGATGAGGGCCGAGACCGGGGTCGGGCCCTCCATCGCGTCACCGAGCCAGGACTGCAGCGGCACCTGGGCCGACTTGCCGCAGGCCGCGAGCAGCAGCATCAGGCCGATCGCCGTCAGCTTGCCCTCGCTCGTCTCCCCCGTCGCTTCGAGGACGGGGCCGAAGGCGAAGGTGCCGAAGGTGGTGAACATCAGCATGATCGCGATCGACAGGCCCATGTCGCCGACCCGGTTGACCAGGAATGCCTTCTTGGCGGCCGTGGCCGCGCTGGGCTTGTGCTGCCAGAAGCCGATCAGCAGGTACGACGCCAGACCGACGCCCTCCCACCCGACGTACAGCAGCAGGTAGTTGTCGGCGATGACCAGGATCAGCATCGCCGCGAGGAACAGGTTCAGATAGCCGAAGAAGCGGCGCCGGCGCTCGTCGTGCGCCATGTAGCCGATCGAGTAGATGTGGATCAGGGTGCCCACACCGGTGATCAGCAGCACGAACGTCATCGACAACTGGTCGAGCTGGAAGGCCACATCGGCCTGGAAGCCCTCGACCGGGATCCAGCTGAACAGCTTCTGGTGCAGCGCCCGGTCCTCCGCGCCCTTCCCCAGCATGTCGAGGAAGAGCACGACACCGATGACGAACGACACGGCCGCGAGCAGCGTGCCGATCCAGTGTCCGGCGCGGTCCAGCCGTCGGCCGCCGCAGAGCAGGACCGCCGCTCCGAGCAGAGGCGCCGCGACGAGCAGCGCGATCAGGTTCTCCACGATTCAACGTCCCCTTACAGCTTCATCAGGCTGGCGTCGTCGACCGAGGCCGAGTGGCGGGAACGGAACACCGAGACGATGATCGCGAGCCCGACCACGACCTCCGCCGCGGCGACGACCATCGTGAAGAAGGCGATGATCTGGCCGTCGAGATTGCCGTGCATCCGGGAGAAGGTCACGAACGCGAGGTTGCAGGCGTTGAGCATCAGCTCCACGCACATGAACACCACGATCGCGTTCCGCCGGATCAGCACCCCGGCCGCACCGATGGTGAACAACAGGGCTGCGAGGTAGAGGTAGTTGACCGGATTCACTTGGCGACCCCCTCTTCTTCGTTGTCACGGCCGAGCCGTTCCTCGGAGCGCTGCTCCAGTGCCTTGAGCCGGTCCAGCGACTCGTGCGACACATCGCGGATCTGGCCGCGGTTGCGCAGCGTCTGCATGACGGTGAGCTCGGCAGGCGTGCCGTCCGGGAGCAGACCCGGGATGTCCACGGCGTTGTGCCGGGCGTAGACGCCGGGGGCGGGCAGCGGCGGCAGCTGCTTTCCGCGTACGCGCTCCTCGGACATCTCCCGCTGGTTCTTGGCCCGTTCGGTGCGCTCCCGGTGGGTGAGCACCATCGCGCCGACCGTCGCCGTGATCAGCAGTGCGCCGGTGATCTCGAAGGCGAAGACGTACTTGGTGAAGATGAGGCTGGCCAGCCCCTCGACGTTTCCGCCGTGCTCGGTGTTGGCGGTGCCGAGTCCGTTGAAGCTGTTCAGCGAGGCGTTGCCGATGCCCGCGATCAGCAGGACGCCGAAGCCGATCCCGCAGCCCGCGGCCAGCCAGCGCTGCCCCTTCAGGGTCTCCTTCAGCGAGTCGGCCGCGGTGACGCCGACGAGCATGACCACGAAGAGGAACAGCATCATGATCGCGCCGGTGTAGACGACGATCTGGACGATGCCCAGGAAATAGGCGCCGTTGGCGAGGTAGAACACCGCCAGGACGATCATGGTCCCGGCAAGGCTCAGCGCACTGTGCACGGCCTTCTTCATCAGTACGGTGGACAGCGCGCCGATCACGGCGACGATGCCGAGCACCCAGAACTGGACGGCCTCACCGGTCGAGGTCTGGGAGGCCGCGGCGGCCAGGCCGGTCATGCGCCCACCTCCTGCGCCGAGCCGTTGTTCTCGCTGTGCCCGTCGTCCGGCTTCTCGCCCTTGGAGACGGCGGTCTGACGCTCCGTACCGGGCGCGGCCTCGGTGACGAGACCCCGGTAGTAGTCCTGTTCGTCCATGCCGGGGAAGATCGCGTGCGGGGTGTCGACCATGCCCTCCTCCAGGCCCGCGAGCAGCTCGTCCTTGGTGTAGATGAGGCTCTCGCGGGTGGTGTTGGCGAGCTCGAACTCATTGGTCATCGTCAGCGCCCGGGTCGGGCAGGCCTCGATGCACAGTCCGCAGAGAATGCAGCGCGCGTAATTGATCTGGTAGACGCGGCCGTAGCGCTCACCCGGGGAGTAGCGCTCCTCGTCGGTGTTGTCCGCGCCCTCGACGTAGATCGCGTCCGCCGGGCAGGCCCAGGCGCACAGCTCGCAGCCGATGCACTTCTCCAGACCGTCCGGGTGACGGTTGAGCTGATGCCGGCCGTGGAAGCGCGGCGCCGTCACCTTCTGCGTTTCCGGGTACTGCTCGGTCAGCCGCTTCTTGAACATGGCCTTGAAGGTCACGCCGAAGCCGGCGACGGGGTTCTGGAACTTCTCCTCCGAGGATCCCGAGGGCCCCGGGGCCCCCGAGGACTCTGATGACTCAGACACCGTCCGCCTCCTTTCCGTCACTCGGATGTTCGTCACTCTGAGTATCCGACCTGCCACTGACAACGAGCTCCCGCTCGCCCCGCGGCCTGCGGCGCGGCACCGGCGGCAGGGTCTGTCCGGGCAGTGGCGGCACCGGGAACCCGCCCGCCATCGGGTCGAACCCCGGCTCCGGTCCGGCCTCCGCCTCGGCGGCCCGGCCCTTCTTGTCGCGGAAGATGTCGGCGACGAAGGAGATCAGCAGGATCGCGATCACGGCCCCGGCCACGTACAGCACGATCTTCGTGAAGTCGTAGCCCTCGTTGCGCAGCGCCCGCACCGTCGCGACCAGCATCAGCCAGACGACGGAGACCGGAATCAGGACCTTCCAGCCGAGCTTCATCAGCTGGTCGTAACGGACCCGGGGCAGCGTGCCGCGCAGCCAGATGAAGAAGAACAGCAGCAGCTGGACCTTGAGGACGAACCAGAGCATCGGCCACCAGCCGTGGTTCGCGCCCTCCCAGAAGGTGCTGATCGGCCATGGGGCCCGCCAGCCGCCCAGGAACAGGGTCGTGGCGACCGCGGAGACGGTGACCATGTTGACGTACTCGGCGAGCATGAACATCGCGAACTTGATCGACGAGTACTCGGTGTTGAAGCCGCCGACCAGGTCGCCCTCGGACTCCGGCATGTCGAACGGGGCACGGTTGGTCTCGCCGACCATCGTGACGATGTAGATGATGAACGAGACCGGCAGCAGGAGGATGAACCAGCGGTCCTGCTGCGCCTCCACGATCTTCGAGGTCGACATCGACCCGGAGTAGAGGAAGACCGAGGCGAACGCGGCGCCCATCGCGATCTCGTAGCTGATCATCTGCGCGCAGGAGCGCAGACCGCCCAGGAGCGGGTACGTCGATCCTGACGACCAGCCGGCCAGCACGATGCCGTAGATCCCGACCGAGGCGACCGCGAGGATGTAGAGCATCGCGATCGGCAGGTCGGTGAGCTGCATCGTGGTGCGGTGCCCGAAGATCGAGACCTCGTTGCCGGACGGGCCGAACGGGATCACCGCGATCGCCATGAACGCCGGGATGGCGGCGACGATCGGCGCGAGCACGTACACGACCTTGTCGGCCCGCTTGACGACGACGTCCTCCTTCAGCATCAGTTTGATGCCGTCGGCGAGCGACTGGAGCATGCCCCAGGGACCGTGCCGGTTGGGGCCGATGCGCAGCTGCATCCAGGCGACGACCTTGCGCTCCCACACGATGGAGAACAGCACGGTCACCATCAGGAACGCGAAGCAGAACACCGCCTTGATGACGACGAGCCACCACGGGTCGGTGCCGAACATCGACAGATCCTCGGCGGCGAGCACGGCACCGTGCGGCGCCGCGGCCAGTTGAGCGAAGGCACTCACGCCCCCACCTCCGGTGTGACGTCGGGAGTACCCGGTGCGGCGGGGCCGATCCGGACCAGACCGCCGGGCCGGGCACCGGTGTCGGCCGGGACGCCCCGCCCGACGGAATTCAGCGGCACCCAGACCACCCGGTCCGGCATGTCGGTGACCTTCAACGGGAATGCGACGCTGCCCGCCGGGCCGGTGACGGCCAGCAGATCGCCGTCCTTCACGCCCGTCTCGGCCGCGGTGGCCGCGGACAGCCGGGCGACCGCGGCGTGCCGGGTGCCGGCCAGCGCCTCGTCGCCCTCCTGGAGCCGGCCCAGGTCGAGCAGCATCCGGTGGCCCGCGAGGACCGCCTCGCCGTCGCCGGGCCTGGGCATCGGCTGCGCCGGCTCGTTCGGTTCCGTGGCGCGCGCCCCGCTCCAGCCGCCGAGCCGGTCCAGCTCGCGGCGTACGGACTTCAGGTCCGGCAGCGCGAAGCGACCGGTTTCATCGGCGCCCCGGGCACCGGCCATCGCGTCGGCCAGCATGTGCAGCACCCGGGCATCGCCCGGCGCGAGCGTGCGCGTCATCTGCTCGGGCTTCAGCGCCGCCTCGAACATCCGCGCCCTGCCCTCCCAGTTGAGGAAGGTGCCGGACTTCTCGGCCACCGCGGCGACCGGGAAGACCACATCGGCGCGCTCGGTGACCTCGCTCGGCCGCTGCTCCAGCGAGACCAGGAAGCCGACCCGGTCCAGGGCCTCCAGGGCCCGTGCCGGGTCCGGCAGGTCCACGACCTCGACCCCGGCGACGACCAGCGCGCCCAGCTCGCCGGTGGCCGCGGCCTCGACGATCTGGCCGGTGTCGCGGCCGAAGCGGGACGGGAGTTCGGCGACGCCCCAGGCGGCCGCCACCTCGTCCCTGGCCCTCGGGTCGGTCGCCGGGCGACCGCCGGGCAGCAGCGACGGGAGCGCGCCCGCCTCCACCGCGCCGCGCTCGCCGGCCCGGCGCGGGATCCACACCAGCTCGGCGCCGGTCGCGGTGGCCGTCCGTACTGCGGCGGTGAGCCCGCCCGGCACCGCGGCCAGCCGCTCACCGAGCAC